>JACCZI010000028.1 GCA_013696015.1 Nocardioidaceae bacterium | reverse complement strand
TGGTTCAGTCGGTGCTCGGGGGTGAGGCTCAGGTGGCGAACTCACTCGTCCCGCCGGCGCAGTGGGCTTCACTGCTCCCTGAGGCTGAGGTCACGGCCTTCTATGAGGAGCTGCCGCAGTACGGCCTGGACATGGCCGAGGCCGCAGCGTCGCTCGCGCAGTCCTCGGTTCCAGACGGATTCTCGGCGGCAATTCAGTATCCGACCATCATTCCGGAGTTGGGCAAGGCGCTGCTGAGCCTTCAGGCCAACCTGAAGGAAATCAACATCGAACTGGACGTCAACGAGGTAACACCGAACCAGTGGTTCGCTGACCTGCAGGCCGAGCGCTATCCCATTGGAGTCCTCGGGTATGCCCCCGACTACCCCGACCCCGCCAATTACCTCTCAGCGTATGCGCCGGACAATCAGGCGCACTACGAGAACAGCGAAATCCTCTCCCTGATAGAGCAGCAGGAGAAGTCGACCGACCCCGAAGAACGGGCACAGCTCATCCAGGATGTGTTGAGGATCGCCGTGCCCGATCTTGCCTACCTGCCCCTATGGTGGGCCAACAGCGTGATGTCGATCAGTGACGACCTGAAGTTCGAGCCATACTCTCCGCTCTGGTACAACCAGGTGTGGATCCAGAATCTGAGCTCGGCATAATCCGTGCCGGCAAGGACGGTCACGGCCGAGACGCTTTTGGACGGGCTGAGGCTGGGACAGATCGCACTCGCGCCGGACGGTGAACGCCTCGCCTTCTCGGTGAGCCGTGGATATGCCTCGTCGGACGTGATGCCGGCCAGCCGGATCTGGGTCGGGTCGGGCGACGGCGGTGCGGTACCGGTCACCGACGACGACGCGTCGGTCAGTGGCACGGCTCGATGGTCCAGCGACGGCAGCATGATCGCGTTCCTCTCCGACCGGGAAAGTCCCGGAATGATGTCCTTGCATCTCCTGTCCGTACGCGGGGGACAGATATGCCGATTAGGACAGGTCGCCGGATCCGTGGAGGTGCTGGCCTGGTCGCGGCGCGACGACGCACTGCTCGCTGTCGCTGCCGACGTGGGATCAGATCGCGGTGGGGTGGCGACCCGAATCGATGACCCCGCGGCTTCCCCCCCTGATCCGCGGGTGGTGACAGGAGGCCAGGCTTTGCGTCGCCTGTATCGAGTAGCGGTGCCCAGTGGAACGACCACCGAAATTGGTCCGACAGGGCTCTCCGTGTGGGACTTCGACGCGAGCGACGACGCCGCCGTAGCGGTGCTATCCCATGACCCCTCCGAAAGCGGTTGGTACCAGGCTTTTCTCGGCGAGATCGACCTGCGGCAGGGGACCGCTCGCCGTCTTTACACGCCGGCCTGGCAGATCGCAAACCCGCGACTATCTCCGAACGGTGGCCGCGCTGCGTTCGTCGAAGGCATCTGCAGCGACAGGGGCTCGGAGATGGGCACGGTGAAGGTCGTCGACCTCGAAACGGACACGGTGACCGAGCTCACCTCGGACGTCGACGTGGCGCACGTCGGCTGGTGCGACGACAGCCGGCTGTGGTATTTCGGGCGCCGCGGCATGGTGTCAACCTGCGGACTGATGTCCTGTGACGGGCGCGTGGAAGAAATGTGGAGCGGGAACGCTGTGCTCCAAGGCGGGTCGGCGAGCGCGGATGGTCGTCGGCTCGGCGCGGTGGTGGAGTCGCTCAGCGCCCCTCCGGAGGTTTGCCTGTTGCAGGTAGACGAGCCAGAGCGTGGGTGGCGATCGGTGACCAACCTGAACGCCTCGTTGGTCGGCTTCGACCTGCCTCCGGTCGAACGGCTCGACTGGCTTGCTCCCGACGGCCTGCCGATCCAGGGCTTGCTGGTGCGACCGCGACGTGCGTCTGACCGGCCGGCGCCGATGGTCGTGCTCGTGCACGGTGGCCCTACCGGCTCCTGGTCGTATGCCTTCCCGTCAGGCACCCGCCATGCAGCACTGTTGGCTGAGGCGGGATACGCGGTCTTACTACCCAACCCGCGCGGCAGTTCTGGGCGAGGGCAGGAGTTCGCACGGGCCGTGGTGGGCGACCTGGGGGGCGCCGAACTTAGCGACATCCTCGCCGGCGTGGACTCATGCGTTGCCGCCGGGTTCGTCGACGCTGGCCGCATCGGAATCATGGGCGCGAGCCATGGTGGCTTCATCGCGGCATGGGCAGCGACGCGAAGCTCCCGCTTCCGCGCCAGTGTTGCAATGGCTTGTGTATCGGACTACCTCAGCCTTCACTACACGAGCAACATCGGCGGGCTCGACGACATTCTCTTCACCGGAGAGGATCGCATCGCCTCCTATCTGGAGCGTTCCCCCGTCGTGTACGCCAGCAGCTGCAACACCCCGATACTCATTCTTCACGGCGAGGAGGACCGCTGCTGTCCGCTCGGTCAGGCCCAGGAGCTGTATGGAGCATTGGTGGAAGCGGGAGTAGAAAGCGAGTTGGTGGTGTACCCGCGTGAGGGTCACGGCTGGGTTGAACGCGAACACCAGCTCGACCTGTGGCGCCGGATAGTGGCCTGGTTCGACCGCCACCTGGGCAGCGACACGTGAATCGGCGGAATCTTGTGATCTTCATCGCGCGACGCCTTGTGGCGGCCGCGGTTCTGCTCGTGATCATGTCCGGCGCGGTGTTCGGCCTGTTGTATGCCTCACCGGGCAGCGCCGAACAGGTGCTGCTCGGGACACGCGTCGCAAACGAGGAAACTCGAGAGAACATCCGCCAGCGCTACAACCTCGATGAGCCCCTGACCACTCAGTACTGGCTGTGGGCGAAGGACGCGGTACGCCTGGACTTCGGGGAGTCGATTCGAACCGGGGAGCCGGTGCTCAACGCGATCAAGGACCGTGCCCAGCTCTCGCTCCGCCTCGGCGCATACGGCTTCGCAGTGGCCTTCGTGGCAGGCATTGGACTGGGGGTCCTGGCGGCGATGAGGAACAGGTCCGGCATCGACCGCGCAGTGGTGTCATTGTCCGTTGTCGGTGCCAGCTCGCCCGCGTTCGTGACCGGCGTCTTCCTCTTGTACGTCTTCGCCGTGCTTCTCGGGTGGTTTCCGGTGTTCGGGCAGGGAGAAGGCGCGATGGACCAGCTGTGGCATCTCACGCTGCCCGCTCTCACGCTTGCCTTCGGCGCTGCCGCGCTGCTGATCAGGTTCACTCGTGCGGGCATGATCACCGCACTGGACCAGGACTACGTCACCTTCGCCAGAGCCCGCGGCGTCTCAGAAGGGCGGGTGCTGTTCGGTTACGCCCTCCGAAACGCCATGATCCCGGTCGTGACGGCCTCGACGGTGCTGCTGGCCGCCATGCTCACCGGCGCCGTCCTGATCGAGGTAACGTTCGCGCTCCCCGGGCTCGGTGCGTTGCTGGTGGACTCCGTTGCGTTCAAAGACGTCCTCATGGTGCAAGGGCTCACCATGCTGCTCGCGGCGGTCGCCATCCTGACCAATCTGCTCACCGACGTCCTCTACCTGTTCGCGGATCCGAGGATCCGGTACACCCGGGTTGCGCCATGACGACCCTCGTGGGTGGGCCAAGGGCTCGGGGACGCCGAAGGCTGCTGCTGCGCTCCACTCCACTGACGGTGGCGCTGTCGTTCGGCTTCATTGGGATCCTTCTCTTCCTGGCTGCGTTCGGCCCGCTCCTAGCGCCGCACGGGCCGGGCAGCCTGAACCTTGCCACCGGGCTGACCACGCCTAACGGCGAGTTCTGGTTCGGCACCGACGATCTCGGGCGCGACGTGTTCTCGCGGACCATCTACGGCGTGCGCTACGCGCTCTTCGGTCCGGTGCTGATCGTCGTGGGCGCGTTCGTCATCGGCAACGTACTCGGGTTGGCGGCGGGTTACCGCGGAGGCATGCTCGACGCATCCGTCATGCGTTGGGTTGACCTGATGTACGCCGTGCCGGGACTGCTGGTGACAATTGTGCTGATCGGAGTACTGGGCGCCAGCTATCTGCTCGCGGTCGTCGTGCTGGTGGTGCTGACGTCCCCGTTCGACACCCGCGTCATCCGCGGGGTGACGCTCGAGCAGCGGTCACTGCCCTATGTCGAGGCCGCCCGCACCCTGGGGTTGCCGGTCCGAGCGATCCTGTTTCGCCACATCTTTCCCAATATCTTGCCTATCTCGTTCGCGAACGCTTTCCTCAACTTTGCGTTTTCATTGGTGGCGCTTTCGGCATTGTCCTTCCTAGGGCTGGGCATCGGCCCGGGCACGGCTGACTGGGGGCGGATGCTCTCCGAGAGCCGCCTGCTGCTCTTCGAGAACCCCGCCGCGGCGCTGGCACCCGGAGGGATGATCGTGCTCACTGCGACGAGCATGAACCTGATAGGCGACTGGCTGTACGACCGGTTGGCAGACCGCGGAAGAGCCCGATGAGGAGCAACGTCGGACCGCTTCGTGGTGCCGACGGAAACGGCAGTCTCCTGGAGGCCGTTGGCTTGGCCATTCACAGCCGGATCGGAGGCGACCAACGCACGATTGTCAGGAGTTTGGACTTGTCTCTCGACGAAGCGGAGACGGTCGGGATCGTTGGCGAGTCTGGTAGCGGCAAGTCGATGACCGCACGCGCGCTCGTAGGCCTGCTGCCCAGCGGGCTGTCGGCTCGCGGTGAGGTGCGGCTCGATGGCAACAACATATTGGACCTGTCACAGCGGGAGTTGGGCCGGATTCGCGGCTCCGAAGTCGCGTTGGTCCTGCAAGATCCGTTCACCATGCTCAACCCGGTGACGCGTTGCGGGGACCAGGTCGCAGATGGGCTGGTGGACGCGGCCGGCAGGCGATTGGGACGTCGTGCGCGCCGGGAAGAGGCGTCGCGGCGCCTGGCGGAGGTCGGCATTCCGGAGACGGTCGACCGCTATCCGTTCGAGCTCTCCGGCGGCATGCGGCAGCGCGTCGCGATTGCTGCGGCGCTCGCCGGGGACCCGCGCATTCTCATCGCGGATGAGCCGTCGACCGCGCTCGACGTCACCACGCAACGGGAGATCCTCGCCCTGCTGAAGTCGCTGCAGACTTCGCGATCGATGGCGCTTCTGCTCATTACCCACGACCTGCGGGTTGCCTTCTCGACGTGCGACCGCATCTACGTGCTGTACGCGGGGTCGCTACTGGAGGTGGGAGGCGCGGGGGCAGTAGAGGCCGAGCCACTGCATCCTTACACGTTGGGTTTGCTGCTTTCCGAGCCACCTGGTGATCGCCGGTTAACCGAGCTGGTCGCGATCCCGGGTAGCGTGCCGGCCGCTGATGACGTGGCCACGATGTGCCCGCTGGCACCACGCTGCCAGTGGGCACAGTCGAAGTGCGAGGTCAGCCACCCACCGCTCAATCCAGTGGCGGACAATCGGCTTTCTGCGTGCTTGCGCATTGACGAAATCAGGGCGGAAATGCACAGCCTGCGCCACAATGCTGAGCGCCCGGCAGTGGTTCACCATACGGCCGAGGCCTCGGTGCCACTTGTGCGCGTGGAAAACCTCGAAAAGGCATTTGCGGATGCATCGAGGCGTCGTGGCAGTCCGCCGGTGATCGCGTTAGGGGGCGTCTCCATCACAGTTGGTGTCACGGAAAGCGTTGGTCTGGTCGGTGAGTCGGGGTCGGGCAAGACGACTCTGGCCCGCTGCCTGGTGGGCTTGGAGACGCCAACGGCCGGCGTCATCACCATTGATGGAGTAGATGCGAGCAACTACGGTTCGCTGTCTGCCGACCAGTTGCGCAAATTGCGCCGGACTGTCCAGATTGTTTTTCAGGATCCGTACTCATCGTTGAATCCCTTGCGAACCGTTGGATCGGCCCTGAAAGAGGTCTTGGAGTTGCATCACAAGGGGGGCCGCAACCTTGAGGGCGGGGTCGCCGAGTTGTTGGAGCGTGTCGGTTTGGCGGCCTCATTGTCGCGGCGCAAGCCCGTGGCACTGTCTGGTGGCGAGCGGCAGCGGGTGGCCATTGCCAGAGCCCTGGCCGTGCAACCGCGCCTGATCATCTGCGACGAGCCGGTGTCCTCCTTGGACGTGTCGGTCCAGGCTCAGATCCTCGGCCTCTTCCGCACGTTACGAGACGAGTTGGGCGTCGGCTACCTGTTCATCACCCACGATCTCGCCGTCGTCCGACAAGTCGTCGAGCGGGTGTACGTGCTTTATCGAGGCGAGGTGGTGGAGTCGGGTCCGGTGGAGACCGTGCTGGATCACCCTCAACATGCCTACACCGTTCGGTTGGTCGAGTCGGTTCCGCGTTCTGCATCTCAACAGCGGCCGATGCGGTAATTTCGTGGCCAGCCATCCTGCGTTTTGGCCTGTCCTACCGGGACGTCGAGGAGCTGCTCGCCGAGCGGGCAGTGGACGTCGATCACGTCACGATCTAGAAGGTGGGTCCAACGCTTCACACCGCAGTTCGTGCAGGCGGCCCGGACGTGTCGTCATGTGCCGGGTGACCGCTGGTTCGTCGACGAGACCTACGTCAAGGTCAACGGCCGGTGGACGTACCTGTACCGGGCGGTCGACCAGTACAGGCAGGTCATAGACGTCTGGCTGTCCGCCAGGCGCGATCTGAGCGCCGCGCGGGCGTTCTTCACCCGGGCGCTGGCCACCGGGGCGGTGCCGATGGAGG
>JACCZI010000229.1 GCA_013696015.1 Nocardioidaceae bacterium | reverse complement strand
GCACCAGCAGCTCGACGTTTACGGGGAGCTCCTGGGCGCAGCTCACCGGCTGGTCGACCAGCTCGACGACCTGGACGAGGACACCCGGCGGTTCCTCGTGGCGGTGGCGGACGCCGCGGCCGGCCATTGGCAAGAGCGAGGCCAGGGCATCTGGGAGATTCGAGGCGACCCTCAGGAGTTCGTGTACTCGAAGGTGATGTGCTGGGTCGCGCTCGACCGGGCGATCACGATGGCCGACGTCGTCGGAGCCGGAGCCGGCGACCGGATCGAGGTATGGCAGCGGACGAGGGACGAGATCTTCGACACCGTCCTGCAGAAGGGCTGGAGCGACACCGCCGGTTCGTTCACCCAGTGCTTCGGCAGCGACGCCCTTGACGCATCGAGCCTCATGCTTGCGATCGTCGGCTTCCTGCCCGCCGACGACACCCGGATCCTGGCCACCATCGACGCGGTGGCCGACCGGCTGACCGACGAGCGGGGACTTGTCTACCGCTACCGCACCGAGGACGGTGTCGACGGCCTGGCCGGAGAGGAGGGCACGTTCCTGCTCTGCACGTTCTGGCTGGCTCAGGCGATGGCGATGGCCGACCAGGTCGACCGTGCCCGAGACGTCTTCGAACGCGCAGCCCGTTATGTCAACGACGTCGGCCTCCTCGCCGAGGAGGTCGACCCCGACAGCGGTGAGCTGCTGGGTAACTTCCCGCAGGCATTCAGCCACATCGGACTGGTCAACGCGGCGTGGGCGATTCACGAGGCACAGCAGCGCACCCATTCCATCGACGAGCGATGATGCATCGTGGTACCGTGAGCGAACGCGGGAATCTCGTCGCGACGAACGACCGGGGCTGGGCCGAACACACGGCACCCCGCGAGGGGACGCTCAGCGCTGCTCCGCGGCCGTGCTTCCCGCGGGCGGGATGGACAAACCGCTCCGTTTGGTGCAATCTGTGACGAGCTGTCTACCCATAGTAGTCAACGGGCGGCGCGGAGGTGAGAGCAAAGTGGTGCTCTTGAAGGGCGGTCGCCGCCGCAGGAAGCTGCACAGGTGCACGCCAATGCCGGTCGGTGACGTTCGGGCGGGGCCGCATCTGGAGATGGACTGCAGCGATTCCCACTTTGCTGACACGCGGCTGCGCTGCGAGCTGCCGACTGGCCATGCCGGGGTACATCAGGCTGGGCTGCCACGCGGTCGTCGGGTGCAGTGGTCGGTGCTGCAGCCGTCCTGAACCGATCTTTGTTGGCGCCCTCAGTCCTCGTGGAGTCGCTCGTACGCGAGGTCGCGGTCGGTGCGCCACCACGCCCACGCGCCCCAGATGACGACAACCAGGCCACCTAGATCTGCCTCGTGTGCTTGGGTGTTCGTGTAGTGGGCGAGAAACACGATGAACGCTGCCACGGAGACCACCAAGGCGATGCTCAGGTACTTCGCGCCGTAGCTCGAGATCTTCATTGCGTCGAACCCATCCCCGATCAGGCGCATCGCGTCGCCGCCAGCATCCCGAGTATGCGAGGACCGGACCCAACCGCCCGGCTGCGCCGTACTGTAACGCCGCCGCAGACGTGGCGTGCGCGCTTCGGATAATCCTCCGACGCAGCGACCACCATGGCTTGACAGAAGCCGAACACTGTTAGAGTATCCGAAGTGTGTCCGTTCAGCCAATGCGTGATAGGCGAGTCGAACGCCATGCGGCGACTCGGGGCGAGATCCTGGAAGCGGCTTGGCGGTTGGTGCGAACGGAGGGCCTCGCCGGGCTCTCGCTCCGGGATCTCGCTCAGCAAATAGGGATGCGCGCACCCTCGCTCTACTCCTACTTCGACTCCAAGCACGCCATCTATGACGCAATGTTCGCCCAGGGCGCTCGCGAGTACCTCGATCGACAAGCAGCAGTGCCGGTGACCGGAGACGCGTTGCTGGACCTGAGGGCCGGCATGCGCTTCTTCATCGAGTTCTGCACCGAAGATCCGAGTCGGTACCAGCTGCTGTTCCAACGCACGATTCCAGGTTTCGAACCGTCAGGTGAATCCTTCGCCATCGCGGTCGCAGGCCTGACCGCCATGCGCGAGCGGTTGGGAGCGATCGGGGTCACCGACTCAGGGGCGCTGGACCTCCTGACCGCGATCGGCACGGGCCTCACCGACCAACAGATCTCCAACGACCCCGGTGGTGACCGATGGGCGCGGTTGGTCGATGAGGCTACAGAGATGTTCTTCGCCCACCAGATCCAACTCAAGAAGAAGAGGAGCGGCTCATGAGCACCATGGCGACGCATGTCGAGCAGGTGCCAGCACTCGGTCGCGCGGAGGCGGCCGCCCTTGCTGCGACGGAGAACGCGCGGTTCGTCAGGCTCGTGGGCTTACTGAGTAACGGCGACTGGGCCGCCCCGACCGACTGCCCGGCATGGGATGTCCGAGCGCTCGCCAGTCACGTCCTGGGTGCCATGGAAGCCAACATCTCGATCCGGGTGTTCATCCACCAGCTGCGCGCCGGCAAGAAGGCCGCCGGTGACCGGCCCGACATCGACGGCATGACAGAGGTCCAGGTACGCGAGCGCAGCAACCTCACCCCGGCAGAACTTGTCGAGCAGCTCACTATTGCGGCGCCCCGGGCCGCCCGGGCGCGCCAGCGGGTGCCCGCGCCGATGCGCCGGTTGCCGCTCAAGGTTGAGGTGGAGAAGGTGATGGAGACCTGGCGCCTTGGCTATCTGGTCGACATCATCTTCACGCGCGACACCTGGATGCACCGCATCGACATCGCCCGCGCAACGGGGCAGCCTCTTGACCTGACCGCCGCCCACGACGGCCGCATAGTCGCCGATGTCGTGGCGGAATGGGCGCGACGGCACGGCCTGTCGTTCTCGCTCAACCTCACTGGCCCTGCGGGCGGCACCTTCACCGGCGGCGACGGCGGCGAGGACATCACTCTCGACGCCGTCGAGTTCTGCCGGATCCTGTCCGGCCGCGGCTCAGGTGTCGGCCTGCTCGCCCAGGCTGTGCCGTTCTGATGACAGTGATTGTGCAAAGGGGTTGCCAGGACAGTTGCCAGGACAACCTCAATGCCCAATCCCCACCTACACATGGAGCTCGAGATGACCACCACCTTGCGCATTGAGCATGCGATCAGCGACTACGACACCTGGAAGACCGCCTTCGACCGCGATCCGGCCAACCGCAAACAGTCGGGTGTCCGGCGCTACTCGATCTATCGACCCGTCGACGACCCCGAGTACGTGATGCTCGATCTCGACTTCGACACCATGTCGGAGGCAGAGGCGATGCTGACGAGACTGCACGAGATCTGGCAGTCACCGGCTGCGGCACCCGCATTGGCCGGCACTCCCCAGACCCGAATCATCGAAACGGTCGAGACCACGGAAGTCTGACCCACCCTCGAGAGGATCTGACGGGTGCCAGGGTCAGGTCCCGCGAAGTTGGGCTGCCGCCCGGGCGGCGTGGTCGGCAGCGGCACGTACGTTCCCGGCGTCCGACGCACCACGCAGCGCGAGCAGCTCGGCGTCGAGATTGGCCAGTTGGGTCTCGCTCAGTGAGCTCGCGAGCCGATCACGGATCCACTCGAGGACCGCGACCTCCCCGGTCACCCCGGCCAGGTCGTTTGCCGCAGCATGCACCCGCAATTGCTGGGCATGCAGATGGAAGCGATCGGCCTCGACGTTCCCCCGGTACAGCAGTTCGAGGTCAAGCGCCGACTGGGCCACGTCAACGGCCGCCTGCGATGCGACAGGTGTCTTTTCCTGGGCAACCGCGCTCGCCAGGGCTTGGAGCGCACCGGTCATCGTGTCGATGACCCGAGGTGGGTAGTCGTTCGCTCTCAACTCCTGCCAGAGGTCCTGCGTTCGCGCCAGTGTCGGGTTCGCCGCCTCCCAGTCGCCGAGGCGGACGTTCTCGAGAATCCCCCATGCACCCGTCGTCATGAGCCGGAGCTCGAAGGGCGCCACTTCATTGATCGCGTCAGTCGGGACGGCGAGAGCCAACGCTTCGACGTCACCGCCGGAGCTGGTGTCGAACTCTCCGTAGCCAGGAGCGAAGACCTTGTCGGAAGTGGAGCCGTCGAGGTGGAGCTCCTGCATGACGACCGCACCGTCGACCCGGCCGACAGGACCGTCGACGGTCTGGTCGATCGCCTTGACCGCGATCTCCTCGAAGACGACGCCGGTCACGTTCTCGGCGCGGAACACGTCGCCGACTTGCGGGTCGGCGGGCATGATCATGGCCGGCGGCCCGTCACGGCCCGCAAGCCAGGTGCCCTCGGTGATCGCGACGGTGCCGTTCCGGTAGTCGAACACGTCTTCGCCGAGATACCAGACCGACCCGTCGTCGGCCTGGGCATAGCGATCGATGGCGACCTCTTCGATGCGCCCGTCGAGATAGGCGGTGTACTGGGAGACAACCACATCGATCGACTCGCCATCCACGGTCACGGAGTGCGCGCCAGGGATCAGCGTTGTCTCCGACCGGAATGGGAACCCGTCGACTTCGCCCAGCAGCACCACCGAGTCGAGGCGGCTGATCGGAAACAGGGGGTTGGTGATGTCGGTCGGATTCGAGAACGTAGGACGCTCGAGATCGACGCGGTCGCTGGTGGCGGCGCAGCCGTCGCCACTGTAGGTGCCGCACCTCGTGACCGGCCATTCGACTGTCGTGTCCGCCGCTGCATCCCCCGCAGCCGTGGGGCCGCCGGTCAACGCGGCGGACTCGGTGTTGCCCGATGATGCCGAACATGCGGACCCGCCGAGGACGACTGCGACCAGCATCCCCGTCAGACTTGGCTTCGGCTGAATCGCCATTGCAGTTCCCTTCACTCGTCGAGCTGTGACGATGCGCAACGTAGGAAGTGGATCTGAGGGGACGATGAGATCAGCGTGTGCCGTTGAGAGTCATGTGACTGCGCTGGGAAGCCAGATGCGCAGAGTCGTCGGCGCGATGTCGACGACCCTGGCGCGTCCGCCGTGCGCCTCAGCGATCGCCTGCACGATCGCGAGCCCGAGGCCGACGCCCTCGCCGGTGCGCGCCCGATCACCGCGCGCGAACCGCTCGAATGCGCGCGCTGCCAGATGCGGAGGGAACCCCGGCCCCTCGTCCGCAACGTCGATCTCGAGGCCGCCGGCCGCGCCTCGGCCGACCAGCATGATGTCGCCGTCTCCGTGTCGCAGGGCATTCTCGACGAGGTTGCCCAACGCCTGCCGCAACCGAAGAGGATCCGCGATCAGCGACAGGTCCGGTTCGACTTCTACCAGGATGGCCCGTCCCCGCCGCGTAGCGCGACCAGCGAAACGGTCACGTACTCCACCGAGCAGCTCCGCCACCTGGGTGGTCTCGGGACGCACTGGCAGTTGCCCGTCGGCGGCCCGTGCAATCACGAGCAGGTCCTCGGCGAGCTGTGCGAGGCGATCACATTCCTCGACGGCGGCGGCCAGCGACGTGTGCACCGACGCCTCGGACGCGGCACTCTGCAGCGCACCCTCGAGCTCGGTCTTGATGATCGCGATCGGCGTACGCAGCTCATGGCTCGCGTCGGCCACGAACCGGCTCTCCCGCTCGAACGCCGCTCGAAGACGCGCCAGCATCTCGTTGAGGGTTTCGCCAAGTCGCCGGATCTCGTCGTGAGTGTCGGGCAGGGGGAGCCCCTCGTCGCTCGGCGACAGCGAGACCTCACGGGCGCGACGCCGCATCGCCTCGACGGGCGCCAGGCCTGCGGTCGCCAGCAGGTATCCGATCAGGGAGGCGAAGAGGATCGCGACCGCACCACCGATCACGAACGAGTAGAAGACGTTGGACAGTGCGTCGTTTCGGTCAAGAAGAGACTGGCCGACGACCACGACTGCCGCTCCGTCGCCACCCGCGAGGTGAGCCAGCACCCTTGTCCGCCCGTCGACGCCCGGGAACCCTCGTTCGAGAGTGACGCTCTCGGCTGTCGCCCGGCGCACCTCGGCGGTGCTCAGAGCTGGGCCGCGCAGTGTGCCAACCGAGTCGAGCACCTCCCCGGTGGGCGACATCAGCTGCACGAAGGTCTCCTCGGGATCCTCCAGCGCGACCCCTGCCAGTGAAAGCTGACGCTGCGGTTCGATGAGGGCGGCCAAGCGAGAGTCCAGGCTCGCGTCGATCCTGTCGTCGAGATCCGCGCGCAGGCGCAGGTACACGAACAGCGCCGCGCTCGCGAGCATGAGCAGCATCGCCAACCCGAAGGCGACGGTGAGTTTGACACGGATCGGTAGCCGGCTCAGACGCCACCGTCCACGCGAAGGCGGTATCCGATGCCGCGAACGGTTTCGAGGGAACGTACCCCGAATGGCCGGTCGATCTTCTCCCGCAGGTAGCGCATGTATACCTCGACCACGTTCGACCGGTGCTCGTACTCGAAGTCCCATGCGGCATCGAGGAGCTGCTGCTGGCTCAACACCTGTCCGGCGTGGCGCATGAACGTCTCCAGCAGCGCGTACTCGCGCGCGGATAGCGCGATCTCGTGCTCGCCTCGCCACACTTGCCTGGCGGCCGGATCCAGCCGCAGGGACCCGACCCGGAGCACTGACGGACGCTCCACAGGGTCGCGTCGGACAAGTGCCCGCAGCCGGGCGAGCAGCTCGGCGAGCGAGAACGGTTTGGTCAGGTAGTCGTCGGCACCGGCGTCGAGACCCCGGACTCGATCTTCGATGGCATCGCGGGCCGTCACCATGATCACGGGCAACCAGACCCCATCGGCTCGCAACAGCCGGCACGTCTCGAAACCGTCGACGTCGGGGAGCATCACGTCGAGCACCATGGCGTCGTAGCTCGCCGCCCGCACCATCCACAGGGCATCGTCGCCCGTAGCGGCGACGTCCGCCACGATCCCCGCGCCCCGCAGCGCCCGAGACATGGCGGCCGCCATGCGGACGTCGTCCTCGACTAGCAACACGCGCATGCTGAGACACTGGCTGACGAAAATGAGAGCCGGATGAGAACGCAGACCGGTCGGGAGCCACCGTGCGGGCGGTCGTCTGTAAGGCATTCGTAAGGGTTATGGCGGGGTGACCTGCGCTTGACTCAGCACACTCGCCACAGGTGCGAGGAAAGAACGTGACGTGCTGAGAAGGAGCGCAAATGGGAACTCGGGTTAGGAAACTAGCCGTATCCGTCGTGTCGCTGACGACGATTGTCAGCGGAATCACACTCATTGGAATCCAGGGGTCTGGCGCGGGTACGGTCAACCGCTCCGTACCGCGAACCGGCATGCTGGAAGGCGCGGCCGGTGCCGCGTTCGCCATGACGAACCGCAGTCAGGGCAACCGGATCATCACCTACAGCCGAGCCGCCGACGGCACCCTGACCCGCGTCGACAGCGTGTCCACGAGAGGCACCGGTATCGGCACTGACCTCGACACACAGGACGGGCTGCTGCTCAGCAGCGACCATCGATTCCTGTACGCGGCGAATGCCGGCAGCGACAACGTCACCGTCTTCTCCGTCGCTGGGACGGAGCTCACGTTCCTGCAGAAGGTGTACGCCGGTGACGTGCCGAACAGCCTCACGATCAACGGCGATCTGCTATATGTCCTCGACGGTTCCGTCGCCGGCAATGGGATCCGCGGCTTCACGGTGGCTGATGACGGCACCTTGACGCGTCTGCCCCACTCGTTCAGATTGTTGAGCTCCCCCATCGCGGTCCCCGGCGAGGTCCAGTTCAGCCCGGACGGCCGATTCCTCCTCGTGACGCACAAGACGACCAACGTCTTGCTGCCGCCGAAGAATGCCATCGACGTGTTCCGCGTCGGGGACAACGGCATGGCCAGCGCCCTGCCGAAGCGGGAGCCCTCGCATGGCCTTCGACCGTTCAGCTTGGCCTTCCGCGA
>JACCZI010000210.1 GCA_013696015.1 Nocardioidaceae bacterium | reverse complement strand
CCGCGGACCGGCGACGTCACGGTCGGCGAGGTCGGGTTGACCGAGCTGCCGCTGGACGACCTGCGCGGTCATGTCGCGCTGGTGACCCAGGAGCACCACGTGTTCGTCGGGACGGTACGCGAGAATCTCGCGCTGGCCATCGACGACATCGCCAGTGACGAGCGGCTCCGCGCGGCACTCCAGGCCGTCGACGCCTGGGAGTGGGCTGCGACACTGCCCGACGGGCTGGACACCAAGGTCGGGTCCGGAGGTCATCCCCTGACCCCGGCGCAGGCGCAGCAGCTGGCGCTGGCCCGGCTGGTGCTGGCCGACCCGCACACGCTGGTGCTCGACGAGGCGACGTCGCTGATCGACCCGCGGGCCGCCCGTCACCTCGAGCGCTCCCTCGGGGCGGTGCTGTCGGGTCGGACCGTCATCGCCATCGCGCACCGGCTGCAGACGGCCCACGACGCCGACCGCGTCGCGGTCATCGAGGACGGCAAGGTCAGCGAGATCGGCAGCCACGACGAGCTGGTGGCCGCCGACGGCTCGTACTCGGCGCTGTGGCAGTCCTGGCACGGCGACGGCGTCGGTTCCCGTAGCTGAGCGGCCCTAACGATGTGCCGGCTCGGACCAGCCGGAGAGGTCGGGTCCGGCCGGGACGATGCCCGAGGGGTTGATCTCGTGGTGCGTGAGGTAGTAGTGCCTCTTGATCGAGTCGAAGTCGACGGTGTCGCTGAACCCCGGCGACTGGTAGAGGTCACGCGCGTACTCCCACAACACCGGCATCTCGCTGAGCTTGTTGCGGTTGCACTTGAAGTGCCCGTGGTAGACGGCGTCGAAGCGCACCAGCGTCGTGAACAACCTGATGTCCGCCTCGGTCAACGAGTCGCCGAGCAGGTAGCGCGACCGGCGCAGGCGTTCCTCGACCTCGTCGAGGCGGGCGAACAGCGCGTCATAAGCGCTCTCGTACGCCGCCTGAGACGTCGCGAAGCCACAGCGGTACACCCCGTTGTTGATGTCGTGGAAGATCCCCTCGTTGACGCGGTCGATCTCGTCGCGCAGCGACTCGGGGTAAAGATCGGGAGCACCGTCACGGTGGAACTCGTGCCACTGCGTCGACAGGTCCAGCGTGATCTGCGGATAGTCGTTGGTCACGACCTTCCCGGTGCGCTGGTCGATGATGCACGGCACCGTGACGCGGCCCTCGTACGTCGGGTCGGTGCGGCCGTACGCCTGAGCGAGGTACTCGATGCCGAGCACCGGGTCGCGTCCGCCCGGGTCCAGCGTGAACCGCCAGCCGCGCTCGTCACGGATTGGGTCGACGGTGCCGAGCGAGATCACCGACTCGAGGCCGAGCAGCCGGAGCACGATGCGCGAGCGATGTGCCCACGGGCAGGCCGCAGACCACACCAACCGGTAGCGGTGCGGCTCCACCGGCCACCCGCTGGCAGCATCGAGCGTGATGCGGTCGCTGAAGCGGTTCGGCTGCCGCACGAACGCGCCGCCCGTGGAGGTCTCGGCGGTGAACTGAGCGCCTAGTGTCACACCAGCCACGTTAGCCCGCCTCGCCCAACGGGGCCGTGGGGGTGGCCAAATGGCGGCGACACACCATGCGTGTCCGCCATTTGCCTTCCCCCAACGCGCAATAGCTCACACCCCGCCGATCGCGACGGCGCCGGTGCGCCGGGGATCGGCGGCAGCGGCTAACCCGCCTGTCGGCTCGTACGCCGCGGCCGTCACTCCGCCGAAGTACATGCTGTGCAGCGGCATCTCGTACGTCGGGAGCGGCATGTCCTCCGGCATCGGGAAACCCAGCTCGAAGTCGAGAACCGCCGCCAGCGCCGGGTCGGACCGGTTGATCCGTACGTGTGCACGTGGGTGGTCGATGGCCTCCTGGAGCGACATGCCCCCGGCGATGCCGGCCATCGCCTGCACGATCGCGGTCGTGATCCGGTCGGCCCCCGGTGACCCGAGTGCGAGAACCGCACCGTCGGCGCGCCGGGCGACGCTCGGTGCCATGTTGGAGATGAGTCGGGTTCCCGGCGGGAGGCCGTGCAGCCCGCGGGCATTCAGCTCCGGCTCACCCAGGCAGTTGTTGAGCCACACCCCTGTGCCGGCGGCGAGCATGCCCGAGCCGTAGCCCGACGAGACCGTGACCGCGCAGGCGGTGCCCTCCGTGTCGGCTGCCGAGACGTGGGTCGTCGACGGCGACCAGACCTGCTTCGAGTCGGCCGCCTCGGTCAGGTCGAGCAGCCTGCGCACCTCGCTGTCGAGCTCGTCGGTGGCCTCCAGGTGGCGGACCCGGTGCAGCAGGATCTTGTGTTGCACATCAACGAGGAGCCGGGTGTCGTCGCGCGTCCACGACCCGCGGGGGTGGCCGTCGAGCAGGCGCAGCATGGCGGCCACCGTGGCGCCGCCGATGGACGGGGGTGGGTTCGTCGCCATCAGCCAGTCACCGACGCGCGCCGGCAGCGCCGTCCGCGTCTCGGGGCGGTACGCCGCCAGGTCCTCACGCGTGAGGATGCCACCTCGCTCGAGCACATCGGCGGCCATGGCGGCGGCGATGTCCCCGCGGTAGAAGACCTCGGGTCCCTGATCCGCCAGCGTCTCCAGCGTGTCGACGAGGTCAGCGAGATGGATGTCCTGTCCCGGCGGTACCAGGCCGCCGTCAGCCTCGTGCAGCACCGCGGAGCTGGCTTCGTCCCAGCCGTACACCAGGTCGTGCACGAACTCGAGGTAGTAGCGGGAGGCCACACCCAGCTTGAAGCCGCCCCGGGCGATGGAGATCGCAGGCGCAAAGACGTCCCGCCACGCCACGCAACCCCACTGCTCGTGCGCCGCGGCGAACGCGGCCACGGTCCCGGGGACGGCGACCGAGCCCGGACCGATCGTCATCGTGACCCCGCCGCCGTACTCGGTGCTGATCTGCCAGGTCGACTGCCCGAAGCGCTGCGGCGCCAGGCCACGGCCGGGCATCTCGGCCCACCCGTCGATCGTGACGGCGGCACCGCCGTCCGAAGGCTGGACGGTCACGAAGCAACCTGAGCCAAGGGAGACGATGCCGGGCTCGTTGACCATGGTCACCAACGAGGCCGCGAGTGCCGCGTCGACGGCGTTGCCACCGGCCGCAGTCATCTCGCGGCCCGCCTCGGCGGCCGCCTCGCTGGGTGCCGCCACGGCGACCGCACGGGAACTCATGCCCAGACGCTATCCGGTCCCGACCGGCGACCCACATCATTCCTCTTTCGGCACACCCGCTCGACTGCGACTCGATAGCCGGAATAACCGGACGGCCGCAGGATGTTGAAGACTTAACGAACGAGCGAGCCGTAGGGAGCGAGACCGTGCCTGTAACCCGTCTCAACCACGCCGTCCTCTACGTACGCGACGTCGAGGCGAGTGGTGCGTTCTATCGCGACGTCCTGGGCTTCCGCCCGGTGATGCAGCTGCCCGGCGCGATCTTCCTGCAGGCCGGCGGCAGCAGCAACGACCATGATCTGGGCCTGTTCGAGATCGGGGCAGCTGCGACGGCCTCACCGGCCGGACGGACCAGCGTCGGCCTCTACCACCTGGCCTGGGAGGTCGACACGCTCGACGAGCTCGAGCGGATCTCACAGCAGCTGACCGCGGCCGGCGCCCTGGTCGGCGCGTCCGACCACGGCACCACCAAGGCGTTGTACGCCAAGGATCCCGACGGCATCGAGTTCGAGGTCAGCTGGCTGGTGCCGGCCGACCTGATCACAGCGGACGTCCTCGAGGCGAGGTCACGCATCGACCGCCTCGACCTCGCCCACGCCAAGGAGCGGTACGGCGCCACCACCCCCGGTGGCGTCGGCATCTCGGTCCC
>JACCZI010000204.1 GCA_013696015.1 Nocardioidaceae bacterium | reverse complement strand
TCGCGGACCTGTCCAGCCAGGCGGCCGTTGAGGATTCGGTAGAAACGCTGGCCGGTGAACTGGAAGTTGAAGCGCTGCATGTCGATTGACCACGACCGGTCCCCGACGACGTAAATGCCGTTCTCGACCGAACTGATGAGTCCGTCGGTGTCAGGCCCGTCGTCGGCTGGTTGTAGCGAGACGTTCGCCATCCGCTGGATCGGGATGTGGCCGGGAGAGTCGGCGAACGCGCACCCGTTGGACCGCCCAAGGCCTTTCATCGCCGCCATGCGTCGATCGAGCTGGTAGCCGACGAGGATGCCGTCTCGGACGATGTCCCACGACTGCGCCTGTACGCCCTCGTCGTCGTAGCCGATGGTGGCCAGACCGTGTTCGACGGTACGGTCCCCGGTCACATGCATCGCCCCCGAGCCGTACGTCAGGGTGTTCAACTTGTCCCAGGTGGCGAACGACGTACCGGCGTAGTTGGCCTCGTAGCCCAGCGCCCGGTCCAGCTCGGTCGCATGGCCGATGGACTCGTGGATGGTGAGCCACAGGTTGGACGGGTCGATGACCAGGTCGTAGATGCCGGAGTCGACCGGCTTCACGCTCAGCTTTTCGGCAAGCAGGTCGGGGATCTTGGCCAGCTCGTCGTCCCAGTCGTGGCGGCCGTCGCTGAGGTACTCCCACCCGCGGCCGACCGGCGGCGCGATGGTGCGCATCGAGTCGAAGCGCCCAGTGGCCTCGTCGCTGCCGTGCGCCTCGAGGGCCGGGTGCAGCCGCACTCGTTGCTGGGTCGTCATGGTGCCGGCCAGGTCGGCGTAGAACTTGGCTTCGACGACCTGCTCCAGCGTGGCGGACACGTGCCGTACGGAGCCGGCGGCGAGCAGCCGGCGGCTCCACTCGCCGAGCAGGTCGACCTTGTCGCCGACCGGCACGCTCAGGGGGTCGACGTCGTACGCCGACACCCAGGTGACGTTGTCGTACACCGGTTCGTCGGCGAGCTCGATGCGTTCGCTGCTGATCGCGGCGGAGACCTGCGCGACTCTGACCGCTTCCTCGGTTGTCCGGATCGCGGACTCCGGGGACAACTCGACGCTGGCGGCGAACCCCCAGGTGCCGTCGACGATGACGCGGACAGCGAAGCCGAGCTGCTCACCGTCGTGTGCGCCCTCGAGCGCACCGTCTCTCAGACGCAGATCCTGACTGCGCAGCCGCTCCATGCGGAAGTCGGCATGCTCCACTCCGAAGTCGCGAGCCCGTTGTAGCGCTGCGTCGGCGAGCCGGCGCAATGGGAGCGCGACGAACGAGGCGTCGACGTCGTGGGGTGGCATGGCGGCGAGCCTAACGGGTGCTGCCGCGGGCTCGGCGGCTCAGGCGAGTGCGAAGATACCGAAGACCTCGGGATGGACGTCGGTCGGCCGGTGCGGCGCGATCACGCGCCCGTCGGGCAACAGCTCACCGGTGTCGTCGAAGAGGACGACGCCGTTGCACAACAGGCTCCACCCCTGCTCGGGGTGGGTGGCGACGGTGTGTGCGGCCTCGCGGTCGGCCCGGTCAGAGGACGGGCAGGCCGGCGAGTGTGCACATCCGGCACCGATCGGCGGTGCGGAGTTCGGCGATCCGCGGGCGGGTGTCTTTCGCTTCACACCCTCAGTCTGCATCGCACGGGGCGCGGGTGGGGGGATTTGTGCCTCGCGGTGCAAACAATGG
Organism: Nocardioidaceae bacterium; assembly: GCA_013696015.1. Lineage (GTDB taxonomy): Bacteria > Actinomycetota > Actinomycetes > Propionibacteriales > Nocardioidaceae > JACCYJ01. Next base: position 2,098 of record JACCZI010000204.1, on the reverse strand, counting down.
CCTTTTGGATGATCTGTCATGGGCGGATCAGGTGATCGCGATCGTGACGATCGGTTCGGTCGTGGGTTGCGGTGACCCCCCGGCGGGTTCCACCGTGATGGCGAGGGCTTCGGTGTCACCGACGTCGTCGACCAGCCGGGTCACCGCCCCGGTGCTCTGGTCGCGGGAGATGACAACTTCGGAGACCGGCCCGCCCCGCTGGATGCGCCAGATCTGGTAGCTGTGCTTGTCGTCTAGCGGCGGGAGCTCATCCATCGCCATCACAGCCTGGTCGAGCGATGCTGAGACGAACATCGTGACCGAGCCTCCGTCGTCCAGCCGGCGGACTAGCATCGTCTTATCGTCGGCCGTCAGGACCTCGGCGAGTGCGCTCTGCTGCGTCTCGAGGTCGCTGATGCGGTGGCGTTCGACGAGTGACGTGCCGAGGCTGGCGATCACAACCAGCACCGCGGCAGCCGCCAGCAGCATCGGCGCCCTGCGTTGCCACGGTCCACGGGCCAGCCTCACGTTCACGGGCCGCTCCTGAGATGACCGGCTCACCGCGTCCATGAGCCGACGTTTCAGGCTGGCGGGAGGAGCGGACCATGTCACGTCGCTGAGCCGAGCAGCAGTCGCCTGCAGCTCCACCAGCTCGGCGCGGCACGAGGCGCATGTGGCGAGGTGCTGTTTGAACTGCTCGTGCTCGTCCGGCGTCAACGCATCGAGCGCGTACGCTCCGCCCAGCGTGTGCAGGTCGGCGGTCATCGAATTACCCCCAGGCAGTCGCGCAGCCGGATCAGTCCATCGCGCATGCGTGTCTTCACAGTGGCCGTGTTGGCCTCGAGCAGCGAGGACACCTCGACGTACGTGTAACCCCCGAAGTACGCCAACGTGATCGCTTCTCGTTGTAGGTCTGTCAGGTTCTGCAGGCAGCGGCGCACCTGTTCGTGCTCGAGTCGGGTTCCGACCTCTTCCTGGACGGAGTCGTAGTCCGGGCCGCCGCTCCAGTCAAGGCGTTGCTCCCGGTCGGTGCTTGCCTGGTCATGGCGGACGGCGTCCACGGCGCGCCGGTGGGCCAGGGTCAGGATCCACGTCTTGGCGCTCCCGCGCTCGGCGTCGAACCGGTTAGCGCCCTGCCACACCTGCAAGAAGACCTCCTGCGCCACCTCTTCGGCCCGAGCAGGGTCGCGCACCACCCGACGCGCCATCCCGAACACGGCAGCGGAGATGCGGTCGTACAGCTTGGAGAACGCCTCTTCGTCGCCACGGGCGACCCGGTTCAGCAGGGATTCCAGCCGTTCCGGCTCACCACCACCTCCGAGGCCACGCAGAGGAACAGGGTCGAGCATCCGAGGCCTCCTAGCCTGGTGTCTCCCGACCCCGTTTCGGTTCAACGACTCATCTCAGGTTCGTGACTGGTGTCCGTGAGGATTGGTCCACACGGCAGACAGTGCCGATGATGCCACTGACGGTCACGCAGATGATAGGGAACCTCATGTCTGCTGCACCGTCGAGCCGCTGCGAGCCTTGGTGACCCGCACCTGCGCCGGGATGCGTTCACGCATCGTCTCTACGTGTGACACCACACCGACTACCCGGCCACCGCAGCGCAGGTCGTCGAGGACGTCCATCACCTCGTCGAGGCTGTCACCGTCCAGCGAACCGAACCCTTCGTCGACGAAGAGGCTCTGCATCTGCAGCCCGCCGCTCTCGTGCCTGACCACGTCGGCGAGGCCGAGGGCGAGCGCCAGCGAGGCCTGGAACATCTCTCCGCCGGAAAGGGTCTTGGGTTCTCGAGAGTGACCGCTCCAGCTGTCGTGAACCAGCAGCCCTAACCCGCCGCCGGCCCGGGTCCGGTCGCCGGCCGTGCGGTCGAGCGAATGCTCGAGGGTGTAACGCCCTGACGTCATCGGCGCCAGCCGCTCGTTTGCCGCGTCGACGACCTGGATGAGCCGGGCCGCCAGCACGTACGCCGACAGCGACATCTGCAGGTGGTTGTCGGCCGACTTGCCCTCCGCCAGAGCCGCCATGGCGTCAGCGACCTCGTGCTCACGTCGGACCGGATGCCACGCCCCCAGCGCGGCGTCCAGCGAACCAGCCAATGCCGCGACCTGCGAGG
>JACCZI010000188.1 GCA_013696015.1 Nocardioidaceae bacterium | reverse complement strand
GGTCTGGGGGCTGCCGTCAGGCCTGCAGTCGTCCTGCTGCCGCGACTAGTCGTCGGTGTAGGTGACGCCGGTGGCGTGGATCGGGCAGTACCCGTTCGGGTTCCGCGCCAGATACTGCTGGTGGTAGTCCTCGGCGTACCAGTAACGCTCCAACGGCACGATCGCCGTCGTGATCTCGCCGTACCCCGTCTTGCTCAGGCTCGCCTGGTACGCCGCTCGCGACGCCTCGGCAGCCTCGCGCTGGGCCTCGTCGGTGTAGAAGACCACCGACCGGTACTGCGTGCCGACGTCGTTGCCCTGACGCATCCCCGATGTCGGGTTGTGCGACTCCCAGAAGTGTTTCAGCAGGCCGGCGTACGAGATCTGCGCCGGGTCGAACACCACCCGCACCACCTCGGCATGCCCGGTGCGACCGGAGCAGACCTCCTGGTACGTGGGGTTCGGCGTGGTGCCTCCGGCGTACCCCACCGACGTGGACCACACCCCCGGCAGCTCCCACAGCTCCTTCTCGGCCCCCCAGAAGCACCCGACACCAAAGACTGCCTCGGCGTAGCCCTCGGGCACGTCGGTTTCGACCGGCGCGTCGAGCACCAGGTGTCGGTCACCGACGGCGAAGGGTCGGGTGTCGCGGCCTGGCAGCGCGTTCTCTGGCTCGGGCAGGCGGGACCTGGAGCGGCTGAACAGCACGAGCGCCTCCTGAAGTGGCCGTCATAAGTCTCGGATCGTCGCAACGGTGATATGTGCGCGAGATTGTGTAGTGGTCAACAGTCCGCGAGGCGGGTTCGTTCCCGACGGCCACGGCCGAGCCAGGGTCTACCCTGCGTCGATGACCGACTACGGCTTCGACACGCTCGCCATCCACGCCGGGCAGGCCGCCGACGCGCGCACGGGTGCGGTCAGCATTCCGATCTTCGCCACCAGCACCTACAAGCAGGACGGTGTCGGCCGACTACGCGACGGTTACGAGTACTCCCGCACCGCCAACCCCACCCGCAGTGCGCTCGAGCAGTGCCTGGCCGCCCTCGAGCACGGCAGCAACGGCCTGGTCTTCGCCAGCGGCATGGCCGCCGAGGACACGCTGCTCCGCTCGCTCACCGGCCCGGGGGACCACGTCGTCATCCCGAACGACACGTATGGCGGCACCTACCGGCTGTTCTCGCGGGTGCACGCGCCATGGGGACTCGAGCACACGCCGGTCCCCATCGGCGACGTGGCGGCCGTCCGGGCGGCGGTACGTCCCGGCGCGACCCGCATGGTGTGGGTGGAGACTCCGACGAACCCGCTGCTCGGCATCGCCGACATCGAGGCACTGGCCGCGGTGGCGCACGACGCAGGTGCGCTGCTCGTGGTCGACAACACGTTCGCGTCGCCTTACCTGCAGCAGCCGATCCGGCTGGGCGCCGACGTGGTCGTGCACTCGACCACGAAGTACTGCGGCGGCCACTCCGATGTCGTGGGGGGTGCGCTGGTCACCGCGACGAGCGACCTCGCCGAGCCGCTGGCCTACCACCACAACGCCATGGGGGCCGTGGCGGGTGCGTTCGACGCCTGGTTGGTGCTGCGCGGGCTGAAGACGCTGGGCGTCCGCATGGAGCGCCACTGTGACAACGCCGAACGCATCGTCGAGTTCTTGTGCTCGCGCCCCGAGGTGTCGCAGGTGATCTACCCCGGGCTCGCTGACGACCCGGGCCATGCCCTCGCGTCGCGACAGATGCGCCGCTACGGCGGCATGGTGTCGTTTCGGGTACGGGGTGGCGAACAGGCTGCGCTGGCGGTCATCAACGAGACCGGGCTGTTCACGCTTGCGGAGTCGCTGGGTGGTGTCGAGTCGCTGATCGAGCATCCCGGGCGGATGACGCACGCCTCGGTCGTGGGGTCGCCGCTGGAGGTGCCGGGCGATCTGGTCCGGCTGTCCGTCGGTATCGAGACCGTCGAGGACCTGCTTGCCGACCTGGCACAGGCCCTCGACGTGGCCGCTGACGTGGCGTGAGCGACCTCGTCGCCTGCGTCGACTTCGGTTCGACTTTCACCAAGGCCCTGCTGGTCGACACCGCCACCGCCGAGCTGGTTGCCACCGCCGAGGCGCCGACTACGATCGGCTCCGACCTCCTTGAGGGCTGGGGAACCTGCCGGGACCGGCTCGCGGAGTCCGCACCGGCAGCCCGTCGGGCACCGGTGCTGGCCTGCTCCTCCGCCGGCGGCGGACTGCGCATCGCCGTCGTGGGAAACGAGGAGCTCGTCACCGCCGAAGCCGGCCGCCGGGTGGCGCTGTCCAGCGGCGGCAGGGTTGTGCACGTGGCCGTCGGCGGCCTGGCGCACGACGGGCTGCCCCAGCT
>JACCZI010000184.1 GCA_013696015.1 Nocardioidaceae bacterium | reverse complement strand
CCGGTGTACGCCGTGCGAAGCCTTCCCCGCTTGCAAAACGACTCGCGCCCCCCTGGCGCCTTCCCTACCCTGGCTAGGACATGAAGAACCTGCCGCTTGCCGACCCCGGCATCCCAGATCTTCGTTCCCCTGGCCGCTACCTGATCTTCGTCATGCGCGCCCAGGCCGGAACGCTGAGCGTTGCTGTCCTTTTCGGCATCGTGTGGATGGTCGCGCAGGCACTGATGCCGGCCATCATCGGCAAGGCGATCGACCAGGGAGTCGCCGCCAAAGACACCGGGCGCCTGACGTTTTGGGCGGTGTTGCTCCTCGCCGCCGGAGTGACGCAGGCGATCACCGGCATAGCGCGTCACCGCTACTCCGTCGCACTCTGGCTCAACGCTGCCTACCGCACCGTGCAGCTGGTCAGCGCGAAGGCCAGCCAGCTCGGCGCGACGCTGCCGAGGCGGGTGGCGACCGGAGAGGTTGTCAGCGTCGGCGCCAATGACGTCGCTCATATCGGCAACAGCGTCGACGCCCTCGGTCGGGCAGCCGGCGCCGTGGTGTCGTTCCTGGTGGTCGCGGTCATCATGCTCCTGGCCTCGACGCCGCTCGGGCTCATCGTGCTGATCGGCGTTCCGGTGCTGTTGATCGCGATCGGTCCCCTGCTCAAGCCGCTGCAGCATCGCAACCTCGCTGCCCGCGAGATGCAGGGCGAGCTCAACAACCTCGCCAGTGACATCGTCGGGGGGCTGCGGGTGTTGCGCGGGATCGGCGGTGAGGAGGTCTTCCACCGCCGGTACGCGGCCGAGTCGCAGCGGGTGCGCGCTGCCGGCGTACGGGTGGCCCGCCTGCAGTCGGTCCTCGACGCCTTCCAGATTCTGCTGCCGGGCATTTTCGTGGTGTTGGTGGTGTGGCTCGGCGCACGGTTCGCCTCGCAGGGCGACATCAGTGTCGGTGAGCTCGTAGCGTTCTATGGGTACGCCGCGTTCCTCGTGCTGCCGTTGCGCACGGCGACCGAGTTCGCCAACAAGCTGATCCGGGCGAAGGTCGCTGCTGGTCGGGTGATCGCAGTGCTCAGGCTCCAGCCTGAGATCGACGACCCCGCGACACCGGTCCCGGCGCCACGCGGGAACACCCTCGTGGATCACCAGTCCGGCTTCGTCGCCCGGGAGGGGCTCATCACCGCACTGGTCTCTGACGAGCCCACGGAGAGCGCCGCGATCGCTGACCGGCTGGGCCGCTTCATCCCAGGCGAGGTGACCCTGGACGGCGTGTCGCTGGCCGATCTGTCCCTGGACACACTGCGGCGCCGCGTCGTGGTCTCGGACACCGCGAGCACGCTGTTCTCCGGCAGGTTGCGTGAGGAGCTGGACCTGAGCGGGCACCACGGCGACACCGCAGTCCTGACTCGGGCGATCCACACCGCCTCGGCACAGGATGCACTCGAGGCACTCCCCGACGGTATCGACGCCCGGGTGGAGGAGCGGGGCCGTTCGTTCTCGGGCGGACAGCGCCAGCGCTTGGTCCTCGCCCGCGCCCTCGTCGCCGACCCGGAAGTGCTGGTCCTGGTCGAGCCCACGTCGGCTGTCGACGCCCACACCGAGGCCCGGATCGCGGAGCGGTTGCGGGAGCACCGAGCAGGTAGAACCACCGTGGTGGTCACCGGCAGTCCGCTGCTGCTCGACCGGGTCGACACCGTGACGTTCGTATCCGGTGGCCGCGTGGTCGCAGAGGGCAGCCATCGTGAACTGCTCGCCACCGTCCCGGCGTACCGCTGGATCGTTACCCGCGGAGAGGAGGACGAGTCATGAGAGAGATCCTGCCTGTCGCCGACGCGCGCGACGTCCGGCGCTACGCCCGCCGCCTGGCCAAGACCTATCCCCGCGACCTGTACTCCTCCCTCGCGCTGCACGCCCTCGCGGCCATCGCCGGGCTCGCTGCGCCTCGCCTGCTCGGTGACCTCGTCGAAGACGTCGAGCAGGGCACCACGACCGGTCAGATCGACACGGTCGCCCTCGTGCTCGCGGTGTTCCTGGGTGCGCAGACGATCCTGACCCGCTTCGCGAGATACTTGTCGTTCAAGCTGGGCGAAAAGGTCTTGGCCGACCTGCGTGAGGACTTCGTCCAGAACGCACTGGCGTTGCCGATCGGCACGGTGGAGCGCGCCGGCACCGGCGACCTGCTCACCCGTACGTCACGCGACGTCGATGCGCTCGGTTGGTCGGTGCGATTCGCTGTCCCCGAGACGTTGATCGCGATCGTCACTGCCTTCTTCACCATCGCGGCGGTACTCCTGGTCGGCTGGTGGGTGGCGATCCCGCTGGTCCTCGGCGTCCCGATCCTGTGGGCGGGCACCCGCTGGTACCTCGCTCGGGCCAAGGCGGGCTACCTTCGGGAGAGCGCGTCGTACGCCGAGATCAACTCCACCCTCGCCGAGACCGTCGAAGGTGCGCGTACCGTCGACGCGCTACGGCTCGCCGAGCGCCGCCGGCAGCGCATCGACGACGACATCCACGAGTCGTTCCTCGCCGAGAAGTACACACTCTTCCTGCGCACAGTGTGGTTCCCCATCGTCGAGACCGGATATCTCGTCCCCACGGTGGCGACCCTGCTCATCGGCGGCTGGATGTACACGAACGGGCATGCTTCGCTCGGGGACGTCACCGCGGCGACGCTGTACGTCCAGCAGCTGATCGACCCAGTCGACCGGATCATCTCCTGGCTCGACGAGCTGCAGGTCGGCGGTGCCTCGCTGGCGCGTCTGCTCGGCGTCGCTCAGGTGCCCGACGACCGCGCACCCACCGGACGTCAGCCCGTGCACGAGGAGATCCGGGCCGATGACGTCCGCTTCTCCTACATCCAGGATCGCGACGTCTTGCACGGGGTCGACCTGGAGCTACGGCCCGGTGAGCGGCTGGCCATGGTGGGGCCGTCCGGTGCCGGCAAATCCACTCTCGGTCGCCTACTCGCCGGGATCCACCCGCCGCGGACCGGAGATGTCACTGTCGGGGAAGTGGGTCTGACGGAGCTGCCGTTGGACGACCTGCGCGGTCACGTGGCGTTGGTGACTCAAGAGCATCACGTCTTCGTGGGGACACTGCGCGAGAACCTCGCCCTGGCCATCGACGACATGGCAAGTGACGATCGGCTCCGCGGGGCGCTCGAGGCTGTGGACGCCTGGGAGTGGGTGGCGGCGCTGCCCGACGGGCTCGACACCCGGGTCGGGTCCGGTGGTCACCCGCTGACGCCGGCCCAGGCGCAACAGTTGGCGCTGGGGCGGCTCGTGCTCGCCGACCCGCACACGCTGGTCCTCGACGAGGCCACATCGCTGATCGACCCGCGGGCCGCCCGGCATCTGGAGCGCTCGCTCGGTGCGGTGCTGTCCGGGCGCACCGTCGTCGCCATCGCGCACCGACTGCACACGGCGCATGACGCCGACCGGGTGGCGGTGGTCGAGGACGGCAAGGTCAGCGAGATCGGCAGCCACGACGAGCTCGTCGCAGCCGACGGTTCGTACTCGGCGCTGTGGCAGTCCTGGCACGGCGACGGCGTCGGCTCGCGTACCTGAGCCGGCCAGTCCGCGGCCACACCCCCATCGCTTGGCGGAAAGCGGTCGCCAACACGCCGATACGCTTGACCGCTTCGCGCCGAACGACGCTGCCCGGCGCCAGTGGGCTCAAATCAGCGCGTCTCACCGCCGCTCGAGCTTCCGATGGCTGAGGGTTACTTCCAATGGGTTCGAACCCATTGGAAGTGACCCTTTCCCACGTGAACGTGGTATGGGGACAGCGGTGGTACGCGGCGCGGCGGGTCACGGCGTCGTGACGGCGACCGCGCCGGTACGACGTGGGTCGGCGGCGCCGGTGAGACCGACGCCCGGCTCGTACATTGCCGCGGTCACGCCACCGAAGTACATGTTGTGCAGCGGCATGGCCAGGGTCGGCAGGTCGAGCTCGGGCAGGTCGAGCCCCTGCTCGTAGTCCACAACGGCCGAGCGAGTGGCGGCGCGCCGGTCGATGCGGACGTGTGCCCGCGGAGCGTCGAT
>JACCZI010000135.1 GCA_013696015.1 Nocardioidaceae bacterium | reverse complement strand
CGCCAAGCCTGTGAATGAGGCGCAACATCTCGTCGCGGTCCCGGTGGCTCAGCTGGCTCGTTGGCTCGTCGGCGAGCAGCAGCTGCGGGTTGGACACCACCGCACAGACGAGCGCCAGCCGCTGCCGCTGCCCTCCGGACATCGTCGAGACGACCTGCTTGGCCTGCTGTTCGAGCCCCATGCGTACCAGCAGGTCCATGTCGTCTTCGGCATAACGGCGGTCCGCCGGTCGCATCGCCAGCTTGGCGAAGGCGAGATTCTGGCGGGCGGTCGCGTACGGGAGGAGATTTCGTGTCGCACCTTGCAGCATCGTGCTGACCCGCTGGGCGCGCAGCCGTGCCACGGCCCGCTCGCTCAGTCTGGAGATTTCGTCGTCGCCGAGCAGGATCGTGCCCGCAGACGGCTTCTGAACCCCGCCCAGCAACGCGAGCAGGGTGGACTTGCCCGACCCCGACGGCCCCAGGAACGCCACCCGCTCACCGGGCTCGATGTCTAGATCCACACCCTGAAGGGCCACCACGTCATGCCCCTCGAACGTGCGATACAAGTGAACAACCCCATGACAATGGACACTCAGCCCGGCGGGTGGGCGCCTGAGGTCGGTTCCCACATCGATGACCGCGCCCACACCGCCCCCTCTGCCGTCATGGGCGCGCCCGGCACGCCCTAGGTGTCCTTGCGGTCAGCCAACCGCATGGCGGGACAATTCGTTGTCCGACTGCAACCAACCGCCCCGCGCCGGCAAAGGGGTGTGGCAGGGGGCACCGGGGCGCGGCGCCGCGCGGCAGGATGACCCCGTGACCGAGGACGACGCGCTGCGGGCGCGTGAGCAGCACACAGAGCTGGCCGAGCAGGCCGGCGAACACCGCTACCGCTACCACACGCTCGACAGCCCGACGGTCTCCGACGCCGACTACGACGCGCTGATGCGCGAGCTGGAGCGGCTCGAGGAGGCGTACCCCGAGCTGCGCACCCCCAACTCGCCCACGCAGCAGGTCGGTGGTGCGGTGTTGACGCTGTTCACGCCGGTCGAGCACCGCGAGCGCATGCTGAGCCTCGACAACGCGTTCACCGATGCCGAGCTGGCCGCCTGGGCGGCGCGTATCGAGCAGGCGGTCGGCGACTCTGCCGAGTTCTTGTGCGAGCCCAAGGTCGACGGCCTCGCGATCAACCTCACGTACCAGGGCGGTCGGCTGGTCCGGGCGGCGACCCGCGGCGACGGGCGCACGGGTGAGGACGTCACGCCCAACGTCCGCACCATCGCGGGCGTGCCGTCGCGGCTGGCGGGCGCCGCCGGGTGCCCTGTCCCAGACCTGATCGAGGTGCGGGGCGAGGTCTACTTTCCGGTCGCGGCCTTTGCCGAGCTCAACGCCGGACTGGTGGCGTCCGGCAAGGCACCGTTCGCCAACCCGCGCAACGCCGCCGCCGGATCACTGCGGCAGAAGGACCCGGCCGTGTCGGCGTCGCGCCCGTTGCGGCTGGTCTGCCACGGCATCGGGGCGCGGGACGGGTTCACGCCGCAGCGGCAGTCGCAGGCGTACGACGTGCTGCAGACCTGGGGCCTGACGGTCAGTCCACGGGCGCAGGTGGTGGCTGGTCTCGACGGCGTCGAGGAATACATCGAGCACTACCGTGAGCACCGCCACGACGTCGAGCACGAGATCGACGGTGTGGTGGTCAAGGTCGACCAGATCAGCCTGCAACGGCGGCTCGGGTCCACCTCGCGGGCGCCGCGATGGGCGGTCGCGTTCAAGTACCCGCCGCAGGAGGTCAACACCAAGCTGCTCGACATCCTGGTCAACGTCGGCCGGACCGGGCGGGTGACGCCGTTCGGGCAGATGCAGCCGGTCCTGGTGTCGGGGTCGACGGTGTCGATGGCGACGTTGCACAACGCCTCGGAGGTGGCGCGCAAGGGGGTGCTGATCGGCGACACCGTCGTGGTGCGCAAGGCCGGCGACGTAATCCCCGAGATCGTCGGACCGGTCGTCGACCTGCGCGACGGCACCGAGCGGCCGTTCGTGATGCCGACCCACTGCCCCGAGTGCGAGACCCTGCTCGCCCCGGCGCGTGAGGGTGACGCCGACATCCGCTGCCCGAACACGCGGTCGTGCCCCGCTCAGCTGCGCGAGCGCGTTTTCCACGTCGCGGGTCGTGGCGCCTTCGACATCGAGGTCCTCGGGTACGAAGCGGCGATCGCGCTGCTGGCGGCCGGCGTGATCGAGGACGAGGGTGACCTGTTCGGGTTGGACGAGCAACGGTTGCTGCGTGTCGAGCTGTTCACCCGCAAGGACGGCACGCTGTCGGCCAACGGCGACCGGTTGCTGCGGCACCTCGCCGAGGCCCGGTCACGTCCGCTGTGGCGGGCGCTGGTGGCGCTGTCGATCCGGCACGTAGGCCCGACCGCGGCCCGCGCGCTGGCCCGGCAGTTCTTCGACATCCACGCGATCGCCACGGCGTCGGAGACCGAGCTCGCGGCCGCCGAAGGGGTCGGCCCGACCATCGCAGCGGCGGTACGCGAATGGTTCGAGGTCGACTGGCACCGCGGAGTCGTCGAGAAGTGGCGCGCCGCGGGCGTCCGCCTCGCAGACGTCCCCGACGCCACCGTGCCGCGCACCCTCGAGGGGCTCTCGGTGGTAGTGACCGGATCATTGGTCCGCTACTCGCGGGACGAGTCGAAGGAGGCGATCACGGCTCGGGGTGGCCGGGCCAGCGGCTCGGTGTCGAAGTCGACCGACTTCGTCGTGGTGGGCGACGCACCTGGCTCGAAGGCCGACAAGGCGAGGCAGCTCGGCGTCCCGATCCTCGACGAGGACGGCTTCACGCTGCTGCTCACCGATGGTCCGGAGGCGGCTCGAGGAACGGCGACGACGGGCCAGCCGAGCCGCACCTAGACTCGGCGCTATGCCCGCCGACCACTGGGACGCCCCTGCTCTGACGCGTGACCAGGTGGCGTACCTGGCCGGGCTGGCGCGCATCGACCTGACGCCGGCCGAGCTTGACCACCTGGCGCCGCAGCTCGCCGTGATCCTCGACGCCGTGGCGCGGGTTCGCGAGGTCGCCGGCGAGGATGTCCCGCTCACCTCGCACCCGCTGCCGCTGCGCAACGTGTTTCGCGCCGACGAGGTCCGACCGTGCCTGCCGGCCGACGAGGCGCTGGCCGGTGCGCCAGCGGTCGAGCAGCAGCGCTTCAGCGTGCCGCGGATCCTGGGGGAGGAGGCCTGATGGCCGACCTGACCCGCCTGACCGCCGCCGAGTTGTCGAAGCGGCTGGGCGC
>JACCZI010000134.1 GCA_013696015.1 Nocardioidaceae bacterium | reverse complement strand
TCAGGCCCTCCTCGCGGTACCAGTTCAGGATCGAGTCCATCGAGTCGTCGACGGACAGGATGAAACACGCGCTCACCTGCTGCGGGCTCGAGGTGCCGACGTTGAACCACACCGGCGAGTTGAAGCTAAACACCTGGTGCAGCAGCATCCACGTCAGCTCGTGCTCGAAGATGTCGGCGTCGGTCTGGGTGACGAAGTAGCCGTGCCGGACGCCGGAGTCGACGTACGTCAGCACCACCCGGTCGATGAGCTGGCGCAGGCTCGACTCGCGACGGGGCGACCCGACCGCGCCGCGGAAGTACTTGGTCGTGACGATCGTGGACGCGTTGAGACTCCAGAAGTCCGGGAACTCCACCCCACGCTGCTCGAAGACCGACTCCCCCGTCTTCCAGTTCGTCTGGACGACGTCGCGACGCTCCCAGGTGACCTCGTCGTACGGGTGCACGCCGGGTGTGGTGTAGACGCGCTCGATTGTCAGGCCACGGCCCGTCAGGGGTGCCCGATGCGCCCCCGCCCGGCTGCCGCGGGTCGCGTTACGTCCGCTCACCGTCTCGGTCATTGCGTCTCCTCGTCTCGTCCTTTGTACCAACGTCTGGGCGGGCAGTTCTCTGCCCCGGTCAAGCGGTTGTCTGGGCGGCGCTGCCGACCGCCTCGTGCTCGGCGCGGAGCATCGCGATCTCGGTCTCGAAGTCGCTCGCGGACTCGAACGCGCGGTAGACGCTCGCGAACCGGAGGTACGCCACCTCGTCCAGCTCGCGCAACGGCCCCAGGATCGCCAGGCCCACCTCGGGGGCCGGCACCTCGGCGGTGCCCGTCGCGCGCAGCGTGTCCTCGACGCTCTGGCCGAGCCGGGCCAGGTCGTCCTCGCCGACCGGACGGCCCTTGCACGCCTTGCGCACACCGTCGATGACCTTGTCGCGGCTGAACGGCTCCGCCGCACCCGAGCGCTTGACGACACTCAGCTGCACCTGCTCGACCGTGGAGAACCGCTTCTCGCACGCCGGGCAGCTGCGGCGCCGCCGGATCGCCGCGCCGTCGTCGCTGACCCTGCTGTCGAGGACCCGCGTCTCGGTGGATCGGCAGTGCGGACAGTGCATCGAAACGCCCATTCCTGTGGATCGCCTGGGGACGACGTGCTGGTGCCTGTGGGCAAGTGACCACAACCTGTGGAAACTTACACCGGTGTAACTACTAGATGTAGAGGAGAACGTACGCCCGGCGAAGGTCACATGCAAGAGGATCGCGGAGCCCACTGACACTTTCTGCGTCGGCGCAGGTCAGTGCGCCAATGGTTGGCGTGTCGTGACGACGGGCGGCGTGTCGCGGCCCGAGGACACCGCAGTCCGCGGCGCGGTCCGCCGAGGGTGCACGGGCCGGCCGTCAGCCCGACTCGGCCACCAACCCAGGATTCTCGGCGAACGCCAGCGCGGTAAGGGCCAGCGCCTTGGCACCGTCTAGAAGGGTGCGGTCACCGGCTGGCCCGACGCAGTGTGCCGCGAACTCGCGCTGGTGGTTGACGACCGGCCAGGAGTGCACGGCCAGATCGGCGTGCAGGGCCGGGACTCGCTGGCTCACGTTGCCGAAGTCGGTGGATCCGCTGATCTGCGGGCCCTTCGGGTCCAGGGTCAGCGGGCGGCCGATCGACTCGCAGGCCTGGGCGAAGGCCGCTACCAGCCCCGGATTCTGGCGCACCGGCTCATACACATGACCCACCGGTGTGATCTCGACCGTGGTGCCGGTTGCCGTCGCTGCCCCCTCCAGGCAGTCCCGGGTACGGGCACGTAGGTCGTCCAGGTCGGCCATGTCCGCCGCCCGCAGGTAGTACGCCGCGGCGGCACGCTCCGGTACCACGTTGGGGGCATCCCCACCATGCGTGATGATCCCGTGAAGTTGCTGCCAGGGCGCCAGGTGCTGGCGCAGCATCGCGATCGCGGAGTAGCCGGCCACGACACCGTCCAGGGCGTTGCGCCCCAGCTGCGGCTCCGCGCTGGCATGCGAGGCCTTGCCGTGGACCACGACCGACCACTCCTCGATCGCGAGACCGACCGACCCAGGCTCGTCGTACGGCGCCGGGTGCATCATCATCG
>JACCZI010000118.1 GCA_013696015.1 Nocardioidaceae bacterium | reverse complement strand
GTCGTCGGTCTTCGGGTCCTTCATTCGCTCTCCTGCGGGGTCTCTTCGTCCCGTGCCTCGAGCTCTTCGCTCACGTCCTTCTCCGCATTACGGGCGATCGCGACCACCGAATCACCGTCGGCCACGTCCACGAATCTGACACCCATGGTGTCACGACCCTTGGCTGGCACCCCTGAAGCAGTGGTGCGAGTCACCTGGCCGCTGCCCTTGATGGCCAGGACCTCGTCGGCGTCGGTCACGACGAGACCGCCGACGAGCACCCCGCGTGCGTCCGCGAGCCGCATCGCCTTGATGCCGAGCCCGCCTCGCCCCTGGAGCCGGTACGCGCTGACCCTGGTCCGCTTGGCCCACCCGCCGTCGGTCACGGTGAACACGAAGCGGTGCGCCTGAGCCTCCGACGTCTGCTCGGCTGCCGGGATGACCGACATGCCCAGCAGCTCGTCACTGCCCCGAAACCGCATTCCGGTCACCCCCGAGGTGGCGCGCCCCATCGGCCGCAGCTGCGAGTCGTCCGCGCGGAAGCGGATCGCCTGGCCCTTGCGTGAGATCAGCAGCAGGTCATCATCGGCGGACACCAGCTCGGCACCGATCAGCTCGTCATCGGGTTCGCGGAAGTTGATCGCGATCACTCCGGCCTGCCGCGGACTGTTGTAGTCGGCGAGCACGGTCTTCTTGACGTAGCCGTGCCGGGTGGCGAGCACGAGGTAAGGCGAGGACTCGTAGTCGCGGATCGCGAGCACCTGCGCGATCTGCTCGTCCGGAGTAAAACTCAGCAGACCGGCGACGTGCCCGCCCTTGGCGTCTCGCGCCGCCTCCGGCAGGTGATACGCCTTGGTCCGGTAGACCCGGCCGGCGGTGGTGAAGAACAGGATCCAGTGGTGCGACGTGGTCGAGAAGATGTGCTCGACCACGTCGTCGCTGCGCAGGGCTGCGCCGCGTACCCCCTTGCCGCCGCGGCGCTGCACCCGGTAGAGGTCGCTGCGAGTGCGTTTCGCGTAGCCGTCGCGGGTGATCGTGACCACGACGTCCTCGTCGGGGATCAGGTCTTCCATCGACATGTCGCCGTCGGCGGGAATGATGGCGGTACGGCGTTCGTCGCCGAACCTGTCGACCAGCACCGTCAGCTCGTCGGAGATGATCCGCCGCTGCCGACTCTCGTCGGCCAAGATGTCCTGCAGGTCAGCGATCGTGCGCTCGAGCTCGGCAAGATGGTCGATGATGCGTTGGCGTTCCAGCGCTGCCAGCCGGCGGAGCTGCATGTCTAGAATCGCCCGCGCCTGCACCTCGTCGATGTCGAGCAGCCGCATCAGCCCGTCGCGGGCCTCGTCGGTGGTCTGGCTGCCACGGATCAGCGCGATCACCGCATCGAGCGCGTCGAGCGCCTTCACCAAACCGCGCTGGATGTGCGCCTCCTCCTCCGCCCTGCGGAGGCGGTAGCGGGTGCGTCGCTGGATGACTTCGACCTGGTGCGCGATCCAGCAACTGACGAACGAGTCCAGGCTCAGGGTGCGCGGCACGTCGTCGACGAGCGCCAGCATGTTGGCGGAGAAGTTGTCCTGCAGCTGGGTGTGCTTGTAGAGGTTGTTGAGCACCACGCGCGCCACCGCGTCGCGCTTGAGCACAACGACCAGCCGCTGCCCGGTACGCGACGACGAGTCATCGCGTACGTCGGCGATCCCCTGCACGCGCCCGGAGTCGGCGAGCTCGGCAATCTTGAGCGCGAGGTTGTCGGGGTTGACCTGGTACGGGAGCTCGGTGATGACCAGCGAGGTGCGGCCCCTGTCCTCCTCGACGCTGACCACCGCCCGCATCGTGACCGAGCCCCGACCGGTGCGGTACGCCTGCTCGATGCCCTGACCGCCGACGATCAGGGCCCCGCTCGGAAAGTCAGGTCCCTTGACTCGCTCGAGCAGTGCTTGGAGCAGCTCCTCGCGCGTGGCGTCGGGGTGCTGCAGCGCCCACTGCACGCCGGATGCGACCTCGCGCAGGTTGTGCGGCGGGATGTTGGTCGCCATACCGACCGCGATGCCCGCCGAACCGTTGACCAACAGGTTGGGGAACCTGCTCGGCAACAGCACAGGTTCCTGGCTGCGCCCGTCGTAGTTGGGGCGGAAGTCGACGGTGTCCTGCTCGATGTCGCGGACCATCTCCATGGCCAGGGGGGCCATGCGGCACTCGGTGTACCGCATGGCGGCAGCCGGGTCGTTGCCCGGCAGACCGAAGTTGCCCTGACCCTGCACCAGAGGCGCTCGCATCACCCACGGCTGCGCCAGCCGCACCAGCGTGTCGTAGATAGCGCTGTCACCGTGCGGGTGGTACTGCCCCATCACGTCGCCGACGACGCGGCTGCACTTGGAGAATCCCCGGTCGGGTCGGTAGCCGCCGTCGTACATCGCGTAGAGCACACGTCGGTGCACCGGCTTGAGGCCGTCCCGCACACCTGGGAGTGCCCGGCCCACGATCACGCTCATGGCGTAGTCGAGGTACGAGCGGCGCATCTCATCCTGGAGCTCCACCGGCTCGATCCGGCCGTGGACGCTGTCAGGGGTGGTGTCGGTCACGGGGAGCCCCTAGATGTCGAGGAAACGGACGTCCTTGGCGTTGCGTTGGATAAACGACCGGCGCTGCTCGACGTCCTCTCCCATCAGCACCGAGAAGAGCTCGTCAGCGTGCGCCGCGTCGTCGAGCGATACCTGGAGCAGCACCCGGTTCGCCGGGTCCATGGTGGTGTCCCACAGCTCACTGGCGTTCATCTCGCCGAGGCCCTTGTAGCGCTGGATCGGGTTGTCTTTGGGCAGCTTCCTGCCCGCCTGCTGACCGGCGGCGATGAGTCCGTCGCGCTCGCGGTCGGAGTACGCGAAATCGTCGTCGTGCGGTTTGTTCCACTTGATGCGGTACAACGGCGGCTGGGCGAGGTAGACGAACCCGGCCTCGATCAGCGGACGCATGAACCGGAACAGCAAGGTGAGCAGCAGCGTGCGGATGTGCTGGCCGTCGACGTCGGCGTCGGCCATCAGCACGATCTTGTGGTAGCGCAGCTTGGCGAGGTCGAAGTCCTCTTGGATGCCGGTGCCGAGAGCCGACACGATCGCCTGGACCTCGGTGTTGGCGAGCACCCGGTCGATGCGCGCCTTCTCAACGTTGAGGATCTTGCCCCGGATCGGCAGGATCGCCTGGATCCGCGGGTCGCGGCCACCCTTGGCCGAGCCGCCGGCGGAGTCGCCTTCGACGACGAAGACCTCGCACTCCTCCGGGTTCGTCGACTGGCAGTCGCTGAGCTTGCCGGGAAGCCCACCACCGCCGAGCAGCCCTTTGCGGTTGCGCGCGAGGTCACGCGCCTTGCGGGCCGCGAGCCGGGCCGACGCGGCGGCCATGGACTTGCGCACGATGTCGCGGCCCTCGCCGGGGTTCTTCTCGAACCACTGCCCGAGCTGGTCGTAGACGACCTTCTGGACGAATGACCGTGCCTCGGTGTTGCCGAGCTTGGTCTTGGTCTGACCCTCAAACTGCGGCTCGGCGAGCTTGAGCGACAAGATGGCGGTGAGGCCCTCCCGGACGTCGTCGCCGGTCAGCCGGTCCTCACGTTTCTTGATCAGGCCCCACTCCTCGCCCCACCCGTTGACCAGGCTGGTGAGCGAGGATCGGAACCCCTCCTCGTGGGTACCGCCCTCGTGAGTATTGATCGTGTTGGCGAAGGTGTGGACCGACTCGGTGAAGCCGGTGTTCCACTGCATCGCCATCTCGAGGCTGATACCCGTTTCGCCGTCGGCTGCCGCGTTCTCGGCCTCGAAGCTGATGATGCTGCGATGCGCAGCGTCCTTGGTGCGGTTCAGGTGCGCCACGAAGTCAACCAGGCCGCCGTCGTAGCGGAACCGTCGTTCGATCCCGCCGGCCGGGTCCGGCTTCACACCGTCGGCCCCTCCGTCCACCGACGCTGAGATCGTTGCGTCGGCGACGGCCTCGGCGATCCCCTCCGCACCGGCACGCTCGTCACGAACGACGATCTCCAGACCCCGGTTGAGGAACGCCATCTCGCGGAACCGGGCGGCCAGCGTCTCGAAGGAGTACGCGGTGGTCTCGAAGATGTCGTTGCTCGCCCAGAACGTGATCGTGGTACCCGTCCGCTCGGTGGCTTCCAGCTCCTCCAGCGGCCCGTCGGGCTCCCCGTACGTGAACGTCTGCCGCCAGTGGCGACCCCGGTTGTACACGTCGACGTGCAGCGTGGTGCTCAGCGCGTTGACGACTGACACACCGACGCCATGCAAGCCGCCGGACACCTTGTAGCCACCGCCGCCGAACTTGCCGCCAGCGTGCAACATGGTCAGCGCCAAGGTGACAGCTGGAATGCCCTCGACCGGGTGAAGGTCGGTGGGGATGCCGCGCCCGTCATCGACGACACGAACGCCACCGTCTGCCATCAAAGTGATCTCGATGTGGTCGCAGTGCCCGGCCAGCGCCTCGTCGACAGAGTTGTCGACGACCTCGTGGACCAGATGGTGCAGGCCGCGCTCACCGGTCGAGCCGATGTACATGCTCGGACGCTTACGGACGGCGTCAAGTCCTTCGAGAATCTGAATCGTGCTGGCGTCGTAGGCGGGGTCGGAGGTAGCTGGCGCTGCATCGGGCTCAGGGACCGTCACGCGCTTTGGACCTCCAGGTGTGGTGCGTGACCCTCGTCACTGAACGATGGCTAGTGTAGCGCGTCAGGGCCTCTCAGTGCCGTGTCCACAGCGGTGAGGGGAGGTCCGCGCCGTCACATCGGGCCTGAGTGACGCGGAATGGCCATGCAGGGGCTGCTGCAGGGCGGGGTTGGAGTCCCCCTACCGGCGGCACAGCCGTCAGGACCCCCGGACACACGCTGGAACGCCTCACCACCTCATCCATACGTGTCGCGCGGCCCGCGTCCGTCGCGGACCGAACGTGGTCCGCGACGCCACGACGGCGCCTGCGGGCCGCGGACCTTGATGTGGGCGACAGCGCCGTCGCCGAGCTCGGTGTTCAGCCGGCGGACCACGGTTGGGGCCAGGAGCCGCATCTGCGTCGCCCACGCCGTGGAGTCCGCGCGCACGACAAGCTCCGAGTCTGCATAGGCGTCGGGGCGGCAATGAGCGGCAACTGCGGTGCCGACGATTGCCTCCCACCGACCGAAGACGGCGTGCACGGCAACATCGGTCTGCCAGCCGTGCTCGGCAACCAGGCGGTTGATCGTCGTCTGGAGGCGTTGCGGGTCCCGGTCGTCGGGGTGGGCACCCGACGTCTTCGCCGGCGGGCTCGGGGGCCGCCGCCCCTCCCGGCGGCGGGATGATCGACTCGTTGAGAC
>JACCZI010000096.1 GCA_013696015.1 Nocardioidaceae bacterium | reverse complement strand
ACCAGGCTCAGCATGATCGCCACAGTCTCGGCCGCCTCGCGCACCGCAGGATCCGCAGGCCCGGGACCGGAGTCGATCGCCTTGCGGGTCGCGTTGACCAGCTCCATCACCCGAGCGATGAACACGTTGAAGCGGTACGCCTCGATCAGGTGGGTGGCCTCCTGGATCGTTCGATGCGTCACTCGGCGCAGCGCCACATCTCCGCCGCCCGGGGGCAGTCCCACATCGCTGTCGACGTCGTGAGCGAGCCGCCAGGCGCGGTGAAGGAACTTCACCGACCCGGCCGGGGACATGTCCGCCCAGTCGATGTCGTCAGCAGGCGGCCCGGCGAAGACCATCGTCAGCCGGACCGCATCGACGCCGTACCTATCGAGCTGTGAGCTGAGGTCGACCCCGTTGCCCAGAGACTTCGACATTCTCGCGCCCTGGTTGATCACCTGGCCTTGGTTCGTCAGGGCGGCGAACGGCTCGACGAAGTCGACCATGCCCAAGTCGTGCAGGACCTTGGTGAAGAACCGGGCGTACAGCAGGTGCAAGATGGCATGCTCGATACCGCCGAAGTAGTGGTCTGCCGGCATCCACCGCCGCACCTTCTCCGGATCGAACGGTCCGTCGGTGTAGGCCGGCGAGCAGTAGCGCAGGAAGTACCACGACGAGTCGACGAACGTGTCCATGGTGTCGGTGTCACGCTGCGCCTCGCCACCACAGCGCGGGCAGGCCGTTCGTACCCACTCCGCGGCGGCCGCCAGGGGCGAGACCCCCTTCGGCGCCAGATCCGCGCCACGCAGATCCGGCAGAAATACCGGCAGCTGCTCGTCCGGCACTGCGACCTCACCACAGCCTGGGCAGTGCACGATCGGGATGGGCGCGCCCCAGTAGCGCTGTCGGCTCAGCAGCCAGTCACGCAGCCGGAAGTTGACCGTCCGCTCCCCGGACCCCTTGTGCTCCAGCCAGTCGTTGATCCTCGCCTTGGCAGCCTCGACATCCAAACCGTCGAGGCTGACCTCCGCGTTGGCGGAGTTGACCGCCGTGCCCTCCCCGGCGTACGCCTTGCCCTCGAAGCCGTCAGGAGGCTGGACCGTACGCACGATCGGCAGGTCGTGCTCGACCGCGAAGTCCCAGTCACGTTGGTCCTGGCCCGGTACGGCCATGATCGCTCCGGTCCCGTAGTCGGCCAGCACATAATCGGCTGCGTACACCGGGATGCGTTCCCCCGTTGCCGGGTTGAGTGCCTGCGACCCCAGGGACACGCCCGTCTTGGCGCGATCGGTGGACAACCGCTCGACCTCGGTGGCCTGCTTGGTCTGCTCCAGGTACGCCTCGAACGCCGGCAACTGCGCGTCGGTACATAGCCGCGCGGCGAGGGCGCTCTCCGGTGCGACGACCATGAACGTGGCGCCGAAGACGGTGTCCGGGCGCGTCGTGAACACCCGAATCGGCTCCGCTTCGCCCTCGACGGGGAAATCCACAAATGCACCTTCGGAGCGACCGATCCAGTTGCGCTGCATGGTGAGCACTCGCTCCGGCCAGGTGCCTTCCAGCGGACCCATGTCGTCCAGCAACCGCTGGGCGTACGCGGTGATCTTGAAGTACCACTGGGTCAGCTCGCGCTTGGTGACGGTGGCACCGCAGCGCTCGCAGACGCCGACGACCACCTGTTCGTTGGCCAGCACCGTTTGGTCGTTGGGGCACCAGTTGACGAAGGACTTCCGGCGGTAAGCCAGCCCCCGCTCGAAGAACCGCACGAACAGCCACTGCGTCCACCGGTAGTACTCGGGGTCCGAGGTGTTGTAGCGCCGGGACCAGTCGAAACTCATGGCATAGCGCCGCATGGACTCGGCTTGGGTCTCGATGTTGTCGTGGGTGTAGCGCGCGGGGTTCTCGTTGCTGCGGATGGCGGCGTTCTCGGCCGGGAGGCCGAACGAGTCCCACCCGATGGGGTTCAAGACGTTGTAACCGCGCTGGAACCAGTAGCGAGCCAGCAGGTCGTGCAGCGCGTATACCTCCGCATGGCCCATGTGAAGGTCGCCCGAGGGATAGGAGAACATCGTCAGCGCGTAACGGCGCTCGCGACTGTCGTCAGCGTCGTCGGCGCGAAAAGGGTCGAGCTGCTCCCAGATTTTGCGCCAACGTTCTTGCGACGCTCGTACGTCGTAGCCGTCCATGGTCCTCGCCTCCATCCGCGGGTCGCAGGCTGACATGAAAAAACCCCCCGGGAACGAGGGGTGCCGCGCTGTCGCGATGGATCAGCGCGGCGAGCTAAGACCCAGTGCAGTGCGCATACCGGCAGCGTAACCCATTCTGTGGTGGGGCCCGCCCGCGTGTCCGCGCGCCCAACCCCGCGCCCCGTCCCACCCTCCCCACGATCGTGAGAATGGGTGGCGTTGGGGCACCGGGATGCGGCGTCGCGGGTAGCATCGCGGCGGTGAAGGTCCTCGTCAGCGGCGGAGCCGGCTACATCGGCAGCACGATCGGCACCGCCCTCGAGGCGGTCGGCCATGTCCCGGTGATCCTCGACAACCTGCTCACCGGCCCCCGACAGTTCACGGCCGGGCGCATCTTCTACGAGGCAGACATCAGCGACCGTGACGCGCTCCGGCACGTCGTGGCAGAGCATCCGGACATCGCCTGCACGATCCACTGCGCCGCCCGGATCATCGTTCCCGAGAGCGTCGAGCAGCCGTACCTCTACTACCGCGACAACGTGGCCAAGTCGCTCGAGCTGTTCGACGCTCTGACCGAGCTGGGCAAGCCGCGGGTGGTCTTCTCGTCGTCAGCGTCGCTGTACGCGCTGAGCGAGACGTTCGAGGTGCACGAGGACTCGCCGCTGGCGCCGATGTCGCCATACGCGCGCACCAAGCAGGTGATGGAGATGGTCCTCGCCGATATCGCCGCGGCCAGTGACCTGCGCGCGATCATGTTGCGCTACTTCAACCCGATCGGGGCCGATCCGGACTTCCGCACCGGCATCTACGACCCGCTGCCCAGCCACGTACTCGGCCGGTTGGTCGCAGCGGTGCGTGGCGACATCGACGGGTTCGAGATCACCGGCACGGACCTGCCGACACGTGACGGCACCGGCGTCCGCGACTACATCCATGTCTGGGACCTGGCCCGCGCCCACGTCAAGACCGTCGAGCAGTTCGACGACGTGCTCGCTGCGCAGGAGGCGCCGTCGACGGTGATCAACCTCGGCACCGGATCGGGCACCACGGTCCGCGAGCTGCTCGCATCTTTTGAGCGGGTGTACGGCTCGCGCGTCCCGACCCGCGAAGCACCGCCGCGACCCGGCGATGCGATCGGCGCGTACGCCAACGTCGACAAGGCGGCGCGTCTGCTGGGGTGGCGAAGCCAACTCAGCCTCGACGAGGGCATCGCCAGCGCACTGGAGTGGGGCAGCCGCCGCGGCGCGGTCCTGGGCAGCACCTGACCGACGGGGAGATACCTGCTCCACGCTCGGACGTGTTCCGGCCGGTCGGCCGCAGCCCGCAACGCGTCCATGGTGGCGGCGCGGTCGTCGTTGGAGGAGAAGACCTGCCGGTGGGCCTACTCGACCTGCAGAATCGTGCGCATGACGGCAACGGAATCTGCGATCTCCGTCGTCCCCGCCAACGAGGCGAGCTGGGAAGACCTGCAGACGGTCTTCGGCACGCGCGGCGAGGCGTCCAGATGCCAGTGCCAGCGGTACAAGCTGCGGCCGCGGGAGTCCTTTGCCTCGTTTCCCGCCGAAGAACGCGCCCACCGGCTGCGCGAGCAGACCGACTCCGGCCATCCGGAGTCGGGCACCACCAGCGGCCTCGTCGCGTACCTCGACGGCGAGCCGGTCGGCTGGTGCGCGGTCGAGCCGCGCATCGCCTACGCGGGCCTGGTGCGCAACAACCGCGTCCCCTGGGCGAGTCGCGCGGAGGACAAGACCGACGACAGCGTCTGGGCTGTGACCTGCTTCTTCACCCGCGTGGGCTTCCGGAAGCACGGCGTCAGCCGGGCACTCGCGCGCGCCGCGGTGGACTTCGCCCGCGAGCGCGGCGCCCGCGCCATCGAGGGCTACCCCATGACCACGAAGAACGTGATCTCAGAAGAGCTCCACGTCGGCACCGAAGGCGCGTTCGCCGGCGCCGGCTTCACCGAGGTCAGCCGTCCGACACTGCGACGTGTTGTGATGCGGGTCGACCTTTGATGCCCTACGTATACCCGGCCATCTGCTGCGTCATTCCTGAGTCGCGGTCGGGTCACCGACGACCCCCTCGAACAGCGGGGCACCGCGCGGCTCGTGCACGATCGCAAAGGCGAAGGGGTGGTCGACGGTCATCGTGGCATCGGCAGGTGGCGGACCGGAGACCGCAAAGCCGATGCCGGTGACCGCCGCGGCCTCGGTCCCCTTCTCGTCCACGGTGATGTCGGCTCGGTGGATCCCCTCGTCGATGGGCGGTGAGAGCGGTGAGATACCGGAGAAGCCGGCATCCGGACCGAAGGGCACCGTCATGCCCAACCCGACCAACGGCTCGTTGAGCGGCAGGTCGGACTGGAAGCGAGGGCAGCAGGACCCATATCGCCAGCTCGTCGCCCACGTACGGCAGCCGTACCGCAGACCAGTCGTCGGTCGAGGCGTACGCGTACCTCTCGGGCTCGTTGTGGCTCATGGTCTCGGGCCGTCGAACAGCTTGGCGATGCGGTCGTGCGTCTGCGTACGGACCCACTCGTTGATGACGCCAGCCGCCGACCCGCCGGCGAAGTCGACCTGGCGCACCTCGGTACCGAAGTCCTTCGCCAGCGCGTCGAAGTAGTCCGGCTCCAAAGCGAAGCCTTGCTGGGCGAACACCGCGTTGGCGATGCTCAGCTCCGGCGCGTCCCTTGCCATGCGGCGCGGCCCAGCGTCGAGCAGCGACGGCAGCGACCGGGTTGGGGAGCCGAGCGCCGCACCACGCGCC
>JACCZI010000059.1 GCA_013696015.1 Nocardioidaceae bacterium | reverse complement strand
GGCCAAGGGCGCGCCTCATTACGCTGGGTCCTCGTGCACATGATCGAGGAATACTCCCGCCACAACGGTCACGCCGACCTGATCCGCGGCCATTGTCGGAGCCGTGGTCTACCGTCGCGCCATGGGTAAATCTGCTCGCAGGCTAGAAGCTGCGGTCACTCAGTCCGTAGCAGCCTTGCGGCCCGTCGTCGCGCGCGACTGGTCGGTGCCGGCCGATCGCGTGCGCTGGTCCTGCAGCAAGGCGGCTCGGCACGTGGCGGACAACCTCATCGCCTACGCGGGGCAGCTGGTGTCGGGGACGAGTGACGCGTACCTGCCCTTCCGGTTGGTCGCTAACCCGCGCACTCCGCCAAGTGGGCTGTTGGACCTCATCGAGATGACAGGCGCGTTGCTCGCCATGACGGTGCGCGATGCGCCGGCCAGTGCCCGCGCCTACCACGGATACGGCATGACCGACGCAGAGGGCTTCGCAGCGCTTGGCGCAGCGGAGGTCGTACTCCACACGCACGACATCGCCGCCGGGATTGGCGTGCCGTTCGAGCCGGACGCCGCCACCAGCTCGTGGTTGCTCGGACGGCTGCATCGCGACCTGCCGGAAGACGACGCCCCGTGGCAGTTGTTGCTGTGGGCGACGGGACGCGGTGACCTGCCGGGGCACGAACGGGTGCGCCGGTGGCGGTGGAATCCCGAGCCGGTCATGCAGGGCGCTGCTTCGTCGTAGGCTGCAGCGGTGACGACCGAGATCCGAGACCGCCTGGACCGGACCCAGAAGGCGACCCGCGAAGCCGGGATCGACGCGCTGCTGGTCTCACCCGGTGCCGACTTGCGCTACATCACCGGTTACGAGGCGTTGCCGCTGGAGCGGCTGACATGCCTCATGCTGCCCGCCGAGGGCGACCCGGTGCTCGTCGTACCGGCGTTGGAGAAGCCTGCCGCCTTGGCGTCGCCGGTCGGCGCGCTTGACATCGACGTTGTCGCCTGGGGCGAGACCGACGACCCGTATGCCCTCACCGCCTCGCTGTTGCCCACGGGCACGAGCACTGTGGGGGTCGACAACCACATGTGGGCCGAGAAGGTGCTCGCTCTCGCCGCGGCGGTGCCGAAGGCGCGTCAGGTGCTCGCCGGGCAAGTGCTGCGCGAGCTGCGGATGCGCAAGACGTCGGCCGAGGTGTCCGCGTTGCGAGCGGCAGGCGCGACGATCGACGCGGTGCACGACAGCATGAAGGAGTGGTTGCGGCCGGGACGTAGCGAGCGCGACGTGGGCCGAGACATCGCTGATGCGATCATCGCGGCGGGGCATGCGCGGGTGGACTTCGTCATCGTCGCCTCCGGCCCGAACGGCGCGTCCCCCCACCACGATCTGTCCGACCGGGTGATCGCGGCAGGGGACCCTGTCGTCGTCGACATCGGCGGCACGATGCCCACCGGCTACTGCTCGGACTCCACACGCACGTACGCCGCCGGGAACGAGCCGCCGCAGGCTTTCCGCGACTACTACGCGGTGCTGTTGGAGGCGCAGCAAGCGCAGTGCTCGTACGCCCGTCCCGGGGTCAGCGCGGAGTCTGTGGATGCGGTGGGCCGCGACATCATCACGGCCGCCGGGTACGGCGACGCGTTCGTGCACCGGACGGGCCACGGCATCGGGCTGGAGACGCACGAGGAGCCGTACATCGTCGCCGGCAACCCGCTCCGGCTCGAGGAGGGGATGGCGTTCTCGATCGAGCCAGGCATCTATCTGCCGGGTAGGCACGGTGCGCGGATCGAGGACATCGTCGTCGTCACACCGGAGGCGGTGGAGCGACTCAACCGCACCTCGCGTGAGCTCGCCATGCTCGACGGGTGAGCTGTCGTGGAAGACATTGACCGACACATCGTGCGGCTGCTGAGCCAAGACGGGCGGCTGTCGTTCACCGACCTCGGCAAGGCAACCGGGCTCTCGACCTCTGCCGCGCATCAACGCGTCAAGCGGCTGGAGCAGCGGGGTGTGATCACCGGCTACGCCGCGGTGCTGCGGCACAAAGAGGTTGGGCTGGCGTTGACCGCGTTTATCTCGATCCGGCCGATCGACCCTAGCCAACCCGACGACTCGCCCGAACGACTGCGCGATCTGCCCGAGATCGAGTCGTGTTACTCGGTTGCCGGTGACGCCAGCTATCTGCTCAAGGTGCGGGTGCCGGACCCCGGTGCGGTCGAGGAGCTGCTGGCCCGGATCCGCAGCCGGGCCAACGTCACCACCCGCACCACGATCGTGCTGTCCACACCGTACGAAAACCGGCCCCCCGCCCTCTGACCAGCGTCGTGAGGCCTGGCGCCGTGGCGACGACATGCTGAGGTTTGGGGCGAGACGGTCAGTTTCACCGCGCTGCCCGCGGATGATCGGCCCGAACCCGCGGATGGTCGGGCGAGAACCCGCGGATAGTCGGGCGAGAACCCGCGGATGGTCGGGTCAGAAGCCGCGGATGGTCGGGTCGGTCTTCTGGGTCTCGGCGGCGTCACGGCTCGCCTTGGCGGCCGCCTCGGCGGCAGCCATGTCGGTCCGGGCGTGCTCGGCCCACCACGCCTGACCCTCGGGAGGCAGCGTGTGGATGGGGTCGTAGTACGCGTACGTCCGCTCCAGCGCCTGGGGGTCGTTCGCCTCGATCGAGGTGCGGTAGTTCTTGGTCCAGTACGAGATCCCATGCTGCCTGTCGTAATCGGTGAGCTGGTGGACCCAGCGCTTTCCGACGAACGGGACGTCGCAGACGATGCGGGGTGTGGCGAAGCCGGGCAGGTAGCCCATGATGGCGTGCTGCAACCGCTGCGCCTTGTCGACGCTGACCCGCCAGTGCTCGCTGAACGGGATCATGTCGCACATGTAGAAGTAGTAGGGCATGATCCCGGCCCCGTCGAGCAGCGCGAAGCACAGGTCGAGCAGCCGGTGCGGCTCGGCATTGATGCCTTCGAGCAGCACACCCTGGTTGCGTACGTCGCGGATCCCGGTGTCGAGCATCGCCCGGGTCGCCCGGGCGACCAGCGGTGTGACGGAGTTGGCGTGGTTGACGTGGGCGTGGATGGCGACGTGCACGCCACGCGCCCGGGCACTGGACACGACGCGCTCCATGCCGGCGCGCACCTCGTCCTGCAACCAGTGCTGCGGCAGCCCCATCAACGCCTTGGTGGCCAGCCGGATGTCGCGGATGTTCTCGATGTCGAGCAACCGGGCGATGAAGTCCTCGAGCCGGGGCCACGGCATGTTGGCCACGTCGCCACCGGAGACGACGACGTCACGCACGGACGGGGTACGCCGCAGGTAGTCGATCATGTCGCCGAGGCGGTCGTTGGGCTTGCCGGCGAACTTCAGCTTGTCGATGACGGCCGTGGAGTTGCCGACGAGGTCCATGCGAGTGCAGTGGCCGCAGTACTGCGGGCAGGTGGGCAGCAGCTCGGCAAGCACCTTGGTGGGGTAGCGGTGCGTCAGCCCCTCGGCGACCCACATGTCGTGCTCGTGCAGCGAGTCGCGGGTGGCGTGCGGG
>JACCZI010000045.1 GCA_013696015.1 Nocardioidaceae bacterium | reverse complement strand
CCAGCAGTTTGCCGTCGCGCTCGTCGGCGCCGTCGGGATCGATGACTTCCCAGATGCGGCGGGCGAGCAGCCGCAGCTCGTCGGGGCCGAACTCGGCGGCGTGATCGAGCAGCCATGTCTCGGCCTCGGCGCGTTTGGCCTCCCCAATCCATCCGGGCAGGTCTGTGAGCGCGGTGGTGATGACCAGGGCCTGGGCGGGGTTGACCCGTCCGAGCAGCAACGCCCTCCGGGTGGCTTCGCAGGTGGTGTCCAGCGCTTTGGCCAGGCGCACGTCGGCGGCCGCATCGTTGCGTCGGGCCCGGTCGACGTGGGCCAGCCATCCGGTGGTGGAGGTGGCACCGTTCGCCGCCCCGACGTCTGCGACATCGGCGGCGGCGATCAACCGCAGCCGCAGCTCGGCCATCGCGGTCACCGCGTGGCCGGCCTGGCAGGTCAACTCGGCCAGCTCCCGAGTGCTGAGCGACCAGCACGGGGCATCCATCACCTCGGCGAGGGCGGCCTGCACCGCGTCCAGGCAGGCAGCCACCGGGTGCACCGGTGGGGCGCCACCACCCCCGGCAGCGGGCAGGAGGTCGGTCGGTGAGGCTTCACACCCTCAATCTAGGCGAGACCACTGAGCATTGGGGAACAAATGTTCGAGACTGTGGATGCCACCACAGTTGCAGGCGCTGACACAGTTCTGGTCGGCTACCCGCATGGACCTACAAGCGGTGCTCGAGGCGTTCGACGACCAGCTGCGCCGGCGCCCGCAGCCTGACGCGCCGGACGGACACGTGGAGCATGACGCAGGCGTGGTCCGGAGCATCGCCGGTGCGAACGGGTGGAGCGGGGTCATCTGGTCTCACCTGGACCACGCCAGCGCCGACGCGGCCATTGCTGCGCAGATCAGCCGGTTCGCGGAGCTGTCGCGCCCCTGGGAGTGGAAGCACTACTCGTACGACCAACCCGCGGACCTGCCCGACCGGCTGCTCGCGGCCGGTTTCACAGCCGAGCCGGCCGAGGCGCTGCTCGTCGCCGAGATCGCAGGCCTCACCCTCGATGCGCCAGCCCCCCGCGGCGTAGAACTGCTGGCGGTTGTGGACGAGCACGGTGTCGAGGCTGTCGTAGCGGTACATGACGAGGTGTTCGGTGGAGACCACTCCGCAGTGGGCAGCGCCCTACGAGCCGATCTGGCGCGACGTACCAACTCAGCCGCGGCCGTGGTGGCATGGGCCGGGCAGACTCCCATCGCAGCCGGGCGCGTGGAGTTCCATCCTGGCACCGACTTCGCCAGCCTGTGGGGTGGCGGCACGTTGTCTGCCTGGCGGGGCCGCGGTGTGTTCCGCTCGCTCGTGGCCCACCGGGCCACCCAGGCATCAGCCCGAGGCTTCCGCTACCTCCAGGTCGACGCCTCCCCAGACAGTCGACCGATTCTCCAGCGTCTCGGCTTCGTGGAGCTCGCCACCACCACCCCGTTCACGCACCCAGGCGGTAGTGGGCAGCGGCTTGAGCATTGAAGCGTCGTTCGACGGCCGTGGCCGGACCAAGCCACCACTGAGCGGCGGGACGGGTGGTGCTCGTTACCGGCAACGAGAGGGGGTGTATCTGCCGTGGCATGACAGGCTTGCGCGATGCAGGTGTGGCGGTCGCTCGACGAGGTCGCGCCCGACCAGCGCAGCATCGTCACTGTCGGCAACTATGACGGGGTGCACCGCGGGCACGCGCATGTGCTCCGGGTGGCCCGCAAGGTCGCTGACCAGCGGCCCCAGCGAGCTGAGCTGGTTGTGGTGACGTTCGACCCGCACCCGATGGCGGTGCTGCTCCCCGAGCGGGCGCCGGTGCGGCTCACCGACATCGACCAGAGGGCTGGGCTGCTCCTTGCGGCCGGCGCCGACAAGGTCCTCGTGCTGCCCTTCGACCGGGATTTTGCCGGCTGGTCGCCGGAGGAGTTCGTACGCCGCGTCCTTGTTGATGCGTTGCATGCCCAAGCGGTCGTGGTCGGCGAGAACTTCCGCTTCGGTGCCAAGGCGGCCGGCGACGTCGGGGCGCTGCGGATGCTGGGCGACCAGCACGGCTTCGCAGTCGAGACCCTGGCTCTGGACGGGGGAGCTCGACCGTGGTCGTCGACCGCCGTCCGCCAGAGCCTGGCCGACGGTGACGTCTCTGGCGCGGCGGAGATCCTGGGCCGGCCGCACACTGTCACGGGCGTCGTGCTCGAGGGAGACCACCGGGGGCGGGAGCTCGGGTACCCGACCGCCAACGTCCCGACCGACGGTCTCACCGCCGTGCCGGCCGACGGTGTCTACGCGGGGTGGCTGCGGCGCCTCGACGAGTTCGAAGCGCGTGCGTTGCCGGCTGCGATCAGCGTCGGCACCAACCCTACGTTCGACGGCGTCCAGCGGCGCGTGGAGTCGTACGTGCTTGACCGAGATGACCTCGAGTTGTACGACGTGCGCATCGAGGTCGCCTTCGTCGAACGGCTGCGAGGCCAGGTGCGCTTCGATGCGGTCGACGACCTTGTACGCCAGATGCGAGACGATGTCGATCGCGCCCGGGCGCTGCTGGTCGAAACGGACCGATAGCCGCGTAGCCTGCGACCCGTGCCGAGGTTGCCGAGCGACGATGTCGCCGCCCAGGTTGTCGGTGCGGAGGCATGGTTCGCCGACCACGGCCTGCCGTACTTCATCGCGTCAGTTCACGCCGATGTCGAAGCGGCGCTGCAGCGTCGACGCGTCGTGGGGTTGGTCGTAGGCGCCGTCCTGGCAGCGGTCGCGCTGGGACTGCTGGTCGGGCTGCTCGCGACCGACTGGTCTGTCGGAGTGCTCGTGGGCCTCGTGACGCTGGGCGCGGTGCTGGCCGGGTACGCATGGGTGCAGCTGCGGATGCAGACCATGGCCGGGTGGGCGCTGCGGCGCAGCCGCGGCTCATTGCGGCTGATGTTTCCGTTGCTGACCCGCGCGCTGCCCCTGTTGCTGCTGTTCATCACCTTTCTGTTCATCAACGCCGAGGTCTGGCAGGTCGCCTCGGACATGGATCGGAGCGTCCTGTGGATCGCGGTGCTGCTCTTTGCCGAGGTCGCGGTCACCTTCCTGCTGGTCCGACTCCCCGAGGAGGTGCGTACGGTCGAGGCGGAGGTCGACGCCGAACGGGTGGCCTCCTGCTGCCGGGACACGCCCGTGGCGCCGTCGACAACGCGGTTACCGCCGGACGCGACACCGCCTCGGCTGCCGCGACTCCCACGTGCCAACCTCGTGGTAGTGCTGCTGTTCAGCCAAGGCATACAGGTGCTGCTGCTGTCGATCAGCGTCTTCTTGTTCTTCCTCGTGTTCGGCAGCGTCGCGGTCAGCGACGACGTCATGCAGGCCTGGCTGGGCCCGGGGCACCCCACCGATCTGCCAACCCTCGGGTGGCTCCCCATCAGCAACGAGCTGTTCCAGGTGTCGGTGTTCCTCGCTGCTTTTTCCGGCCTCTACTTCACCGTGTACGCCGTCAATGACGCCGCGTACCGCGAGCAGTTCTTCGCCAGCATCGCCCGCGAGCTCGAGCAGGCGATCGGTGTGCACGTCGTGTACGAGACGCTGCGGCGGCACGAGTCGGAAAGCGATCCGCAGTAGCGGTTGCGGCGTCCAACGCCCATGCCGATGAGGCCACCGAGCCGTTCGCCGGGTCTGCCAGGGCGTCGGCTCGGTTCGGGCATGGGCCAGGGCTGACGAGCGATGCGTCGCCGCCAACGATTAGGGCCGCTCTGCCGCCCGCTGATACCCTGGCAACTGCCGAATATCGGCCGCGGACCTCAGTGCCCGGGTGAACAGGCCCCGGCGCGCCGCGCAACGGAAAACTCGAAGGGAGAACGTGTGTCGCTGGACGTTGCGACCAAACAGAAGATCATCGGTGATTATGCCACCGGCGACGGTGACACCGGATCCCCCGAGGTGCAGGTGGCGTTGCTGACCCATCGCATCGCGCACCTCACCGAGCACCTCAAGGATCACAAGCACGATCACCACAGCCGGCGCGGCCTGCTGCTGCTCGTCGGCCAGCGCCGTCGGCTGCTGAACTACCTGCACCGCATCGACATCAACCGCTACCGCCGCCTCATCGAGAGGCTCGGCCTGCGCCGTTGACCTGCCATGACCGAGCGACCCCCGTCCGGGTGGTCGCTCCTTGCAACTCAACCAACTGAACATCCACACCCACCGGAGCAGACGCCACGGCAGTGCGGTAGGCCGGTCCTCGGTAGTGGCCCCCGGAAACCCCGTCCCACGGGGACACCGAGGGCCTCGATCGAAGACCGGCGCCACGTACCCGTCCGGTAGCCCGCCGAAGAGCGGGCCTCGCGGAACTGCTCCGCGAGACACGAAAGGGGCACCCCGTGGTGGGACCCACTTTGACCACCGCCGAGACCGTGATCGACAACGGTCGCTTCGGCACCCGTACCATCCGATTCGAGACCGGCCGCCTGGCACGCCAGGCCGCGGGCTCCGTCGCCGCCTACCTCGACGACGACACGATGCTGCTGTCGGCCACCACCGCCGGCAAGCACCCCAAGGAGCACCTCGACTTCTTCCCGCTGACGGTCGATGTCGAGGAGCGGATGTACGCCGCCGGCCGCATCCCCGGCTCGTTCTTCCGCCGTGAGGGCCGGCCCAGCGAAGACGCGATCCTTACCTGCCGGCTCATCGACCGCCCGCTCCGCCCGACCTTCGTGAAGGGCCTGCGCAACGAGGTCCAGGTCGTCATCACCATCTTGGCCCTCGACCCCGACAGCGCGTACGACGTCCTGGCAATCAACGCCGCCTCGGCGTCTACCCAGCTGTCCGGGCTGCCGTTCTCCGGTCCCGTCGGCGGCGCCCGGGTCGCGCTGATCGACGGCCAGTGGGTCGGGTTCCCGTCCTACAGCCAGCTCGAGGAGGCCGTCTTCGACATGGTCGTCGCGGGCCGCGTGCTGCCCGATGGTGACGTCGCGATCATGATGGTCGAGGCCGAGTCGACCGAGTCGACCTGGGACCTCGTCCGCGGCGGCGCCACGGCGCCCACCGAGG
>JACCZI010000001.1 GCA_013696015.1 Nocardioidaceae bacterium | reverse complement strand
GATGGGCGGAGTGTTCGGCGGTTGGGGCGACGGCGGATACGACTCCGGCTATGGGGAGGGTTACGACAGCGGGTACGACGCCGGTCAGGACGCAGGAGGTGACGGCGGCGGCTACGACAGCGGCGGTGGCGGCGGCTACGACAGCGGCGGTGGCGGCGGCTTCGACGGCGGTGGCATGGGCGGCTTCGACGGCGGCGGCTTCTGAGCTCTGCCGCCTCCGTTCTTGCGACTTGACCTCAACGGTACGTGAGGTTGCAGGCTCCCTCCTGTGACCGCCCTGCCCGAGACTGCCTCCCGCGCCGGCGTGCTGAGCGCCGCGTACCGCTCTCTGACGCTGGGTGCCGTGGCGCTGATCTCGCTCATCGCGTTCGAGGCTCTCGCCGTCGCCACGGCCATGCCGACCGTGGCCCGCGCCCTGGACGGCTTGCCGCTGTACGCGCTCGCCTTCGCCGGCCCGCTGGCGTCCGGCGTGGTGGGCATGGTCGCGTCCGGCCTCTGGAGCGATGCCCGGGGACCGGCCGGGCCGCTATGGACGGGCACCGCGCTGTTCGTGCTGGGACTCGTGCTGGCCGCGACCGCGCCCACGATGGGCGTCCTGGTCCTCGGACGCCTGGTGCAGGGGGTCGGCGGCGGTCTCATCACGGTCGCGCTCTATGTCGTGGTCGGGCGGGCCTATCCCAGCGCGCTCCATGCCAGGATCTTCTCCGCCTTCGCCGCGGCGTGGGTCCTGCCGTCCCTCGTCGGACCCCTCGTCGCTGGCCTGGTCGTCACCCATCTCGGCTGGCGGTGGGTGTTCTCCAGCGTCGCCGTGATCGCCATCCCAGCCGCATTCCTGCTGCTCCCGGTGTCACGCATTGTCGGCCGCCCGGAGCAACGTAGCCAGGAAAACAGGGGTCACCCGGCCCGGACCCTGGCCTGGGCGCTCGGTGCTGCCCTCGCCGCGGGACTGCTGCACGTCGCCGGACAGCAGCGAGGGTGGGGAGCGGTGCCACTGCTCGGCATCGCCATCGCCGGCGTGGTCGTCTGCGCACCGCGGCTGCTGCCTGCCGGCTCGCTGCGGGCCGCTCCCGGGCTGCCCGCAGCGATTGCCCTGCGCGGCGTCGCGGCGGCAGCGTTCTTCACCGCCGAGGCGTTCATTCCCCTGCTGCTCTCCCGTGAGCGGGACCTGTCACCGACCACCGCGGGGCTGGTACTGACCGTGGGTGCCTGCGCGTGGTCCACCGGATCGTGGTTCCAAGGCAGGCCAGGGCAGCGGATGCCGCCGGCTCGACTGCTGCGCAGCGGCATGCTCGCCATCACGGCGGGCATCATCGCGGTCGGCGCCACCACCGCAGCCGCAGTACCGCTGGCCGTAGCCGTCGTCGGCTGGTTCTCAGCCGGGCTCGGGATGGGCCTCGTCTTCCCGACGCTGTCCGTGCTCACGCTGGAACTGTCGACGCCCACTGAACAGGGGACCAACAGCGCCGCTCTGCAGCTGAGCGACTCGCTGTTCTCAGCGACCGTCCTCGCCCTTGGTGGCTCCCTGTTTTTGGCGCTGCTGTCCCGCTCCAGCACCGCGGCGTTCGTCGCCACGTTCGCGACCGCCAGCTGCCTCGCGCTGACCGGGTTGCTGATCAGCGGACGCACCGGCGCCAGGACGAAGCAACAGAGCCCGGTCTGACCGGATTTCTCCGTTTTCGCTGACCGCGGCACCAAGCCGGGTTTACGGTCGCATCGAAATGCCTGTGGCGGATGCCACGCGTGGCCAATTCTCGGTGCGGCCGGAGAGGACGGACGGGCCCCGACGGGCGGGCTCGGGACAACTCATCGGCCGACCGAGCGGCCGCCACCTCGGGTCGACCGCATCGCGTCAGCTCGGGACGGCGCTCTGCATCCCCACGGAAGGAACTCTTGATGCACGCAACTACCCGTTGGCGGAGGTCGGCAACGGCCCTCGCCGCCACCGGAGGCGTACTCGTCACCGGTGGACTGCTCGGCCTCGGACCGACCGGGGCAGTGGCCTCGAGCCACCGTGAGGCGCCGATGATCGCCGGTGAGCCCGAGTACGACAACACCGACGTCTACGCCTTCGTCAGCCCCGACCGGGAGTCGACAGTCACGCTCGTCGCGAACTGGCTTCCGTTCGAGGAGCCGGCCGGTGGACCGAACTTCTACAAGTTCGCCGCCGACGGCCGGTACAACATCTACGTCGACA
>JACCZI010000316.1 GCA_013696015.1 Nocardioidaceae bacterium | reverse complement strand
GGGGAAGCCGTCCGGCACTGCACGCTCCGACGGGGGAGGCGGAGCGACGCACTTCATGATGGCACGCGGCCGATCCTGCGGCTACCCGGTCTCCGTCGTCGACGGGCGGGTGGCGCCGGGAGGCCCGTCGCGGGGGGGAAGGGTCGCACCCGGCGCCAGTACGCCGAACGGTTCGGGGGTGAACGTGGCGTTCTGCGGCGACCGTCGGCTCCCGGCGTTGGCAAGAACGACCGCGACGTAGGGCAGGAACAAGGCTCCGGCGATGAAAACCCAACGCAGTGGTCCAGAGGTCACCACAGCCGCCACGAAACAACCCGTACGGACCAGCATGGACAGCAGGTAGCGCACCTCACGGCCGCGGATGTCTTGGCTGTGCGCGATCGGTGCGTTGGTGATGCTCACCGGTTCCGCACCATGCCGCGACATGCTTCCACCGTACGCCGCTCTGTCGGGTGCTGCGACTCGGCGACCGGGACCACGCTGCCTCGTACCGCGGGGTACCGATACCGTCCCCGCGTGAGCAGATCGGTACTCGTCACCGGCGGAAACCGAGGCATCGGCGCTGCCATCGCCGCAGGTTTCGCCGAGGCCGGGGACACGGTCGCGGTCACCTACCGCACCGGTGAGGCACCCTCGGGCGTTCATGCGGTCCGATGTGACGTCACACAACCAGATCAGGTACGGCAGGCCTTCGAGGACGTCGCAGAGCACCAGGGCCCTGTCGAGGTGCTGATCGCCAACGCAGGGATCACCCGCGACACGCTGCTGCTCCGCATGAGCGACGACGACTGGTCCGACGTCATCGCCACCAACCTGACCGGCTCCTTCAGGGTCGCCAAGCAGGCGGCCAAGGGCATGCTGCGGCTGCGGCGAGGTCGGATCGTCTTCATCTCCTCCGTCGTGGGGCTGCTCGGCAGCGCTGGGCAGGTCAACTACGCGGCCAGCAAGGCAGGCCTCGTCGGCATGGCACGGTCACTGGCTCGCGAGCTCGGCAGCCGGGGCATCACCGCCAACGTCGTCGCCCCCGGCTTCATCGAGACCGACATGACAGCCGCCCTCCCAGAGGCGACGCGAGACCAATACCAGGCACAGATCCCCTTGCAGCGTTACGGCACGGTCGCCGAGGTCGCGTCCGCGGTCCGCTTCCTGGCCTCGGAGGAGGCGAGCTACATCACGGGAGCCGTCGTCCCGGTGGACGGCGGCCTCGGCATGGGGCACTGACACACACCAGCTCCGGAGGAGTCAGATGGGAATTCTGCAGGGCAAGCGCATCCTGGTCGCCGGCGTCACGATGGACTCCTCGATCGGGTTCGCGGTCGCGCGGACCGCGCAGGAGGAGGGTGCGCGTGTCGTCATCTCGAACTTCGGGCGGGCACTGGGCATCACACGGCGGATCGCCGGGCGACTGCCCGAGGAGGCGCCGGTCGTCGAGCTCGACGTCACGGACGAGGACCACCTGGCCGCCCTGCCCGATCGACTCGGTGAGCACCTCGACGGGCTCGACGGAGTTGTCCACTCCATCGCATACGGGAACCCGGAGACGACGCTGGGTGGCAAGTTCTTGACGGCTCCCTGGCCGGATGTCGCACAGGCGCTGCAGGTCTCGGCGTTCTCGTTGAAATCGCTCACGGCAGCCTCGCTGCCGCTGCTGAGCTCGGGCAGCTCGGTGGTCGGCCTGACGTTCGACGCGACGGTGGCGTGGCCGGCGTACGACTGGATGGGGGTTGCCAAGGCCGGCCTGGAGTCTTGTGCCCGCTACCTCGCCCGTGACCTAGGGCCGCGGGGAGTCCGTGTCAACCTGGTCGCGGCCGGCCCGCTCAAGACGCTCGCCGCGAAGGCAATTCCTGGCTTCGACGGGCTGGAGTCGATGTGGAGCGACCGGGCGCCGCTCGGCTGGGACGAGCAGGACACCACGCCCGCGGCTCGGGCAGTGGTCGCGTTGCTGAGCGACTTCTTCCCCGCCACGACCGGTGAGATCGTGCACGTCGACGGCGGCTACCACGCTCAGGGGGCCTGAGATTCCGGCGACCGGCGTGCTTGGAGCTGCGGGTTCCTCGACGCTCGAACCTGTTACTTCCCCTCGCGCGAAGACTCACCCTGGATCTGGCGCCCCTGTTGCGCCTCGACAAGTCCGAGGCGCGCGCTCGCTGCCCGGATCGGGTTGCGCAACGTGCGGCCCGGCCTGCCGGCTGGGTTCCGCGAGCGCTTCGCCGCGCGTGCCGTGGCCCGGCTGGTGCGGCAGGTCGCCGCGCAAGCCGGTACGACGCGACTGGCGGGAAGCTCCCGCCCGGCCTCGGGCGGCCGGCTCGTCCTGGCGTCCCCGTGGAGTCGTCGCGGCCGGGCACCGCGCTGGCGACCCGGACCGGTTGCGGGACGGAGCGGGGCGTAGCCCAATCCGCCGATGACTACTTCTTGAAGGCGTCCTTGACCTTCTCGCCGGCCTGCTTGAGGTTGGACTTCGACTGGTCGCTCTTGCCTTCGGCCTCGAGACTGTCGTCGTCTTTCGCCTTGCCGGCCGTCTCCTTTGCTTTGCCAGCCATTTCCTGTGCCTTGTTGTCGATCTTGTCGTCCAAGCCCATGATCGTCCCTTCTCGGAAGCGTTCTTGACACGCCCTGCCTAGCACAGTTCCCCAAGACCGCGCGCGCCAACCCCCGACCGCACCCCGCCCGCCCCGCCCCGTTATGACGAAGTCGAGACTGACTCCCAAGGTAGGTGCCGCCGCCGTGGGGACGTACGCGTCATAAGTCTCGGATCGTGGGTAGGGCACAGGCGCTGAATGCTTGCCAGATCTACGCGGCTCAGCTCGTTGTGTACCGTGGTACCGGTGTTTACTCCCGCCACACGAGTCGCTGCTGTCGCGAGCCTCGCCGGTGTTGTCGCCCTCGCCGGGTCGATGTTCACGCCTGCGGCGCCGTCCGTACCAGCCGTCTCAGCGCCTTCGGCACTCACTGACAGGCCGAACATCGTGTTGGTGCTGGCCGACGACCTCGACATGAGCCTGCTGCGGAAGATGCCGAATGTCGAATCGCTGGCCAACAGCGGCGTGACCTTCGACAACTCTTTCGTCGTGGACTCCCTCTGCTGCCCGTCTCGTGCCGCCACCTTTACCGGAATGTTCCCGCACAACACCGGAGTACGGGTCAACACCAGCACGCCCGGCATCCCGGATCCGACTGGTGGCTACGCCGCGTTCCAGGATCACGAGGACTCCACGTTCGCGGTGTCGTTGCAGCAGCGTGGGTACCACACGGCGTTCATGGGCAAGTACATGAACCAATACCCGGTCGAGGACGGGGCACCGCTGCCTCCCGGCTGGGACCAGTGGAACGCCGTCAGCAGCGGCGGTTACCGCGGCTGGCAGTTCGCCATGACCACCACGGTGCCCGGCTCTGACGTGGTCCTGACGGAGTCGTACACCGGGCTCGAAGACGACCAGTACGTGCAGACCGTGTTGGGTGAGCGCGCCGTCGAGTTCATCGACGGCGCGGAGCCCGGAACCGAGCCGTACCTGCTGGAGGTCGCACCGTACGGCACCCACTCCCGGGTGGGCGGCCGCGCTCACCCGGGAGATCCAAGGTTCCCGCCGGCCTTCCAGGACCGGCCCAACGACATCGACACGGACGGAGATTGCGGCGGCGTCGGTGTCGGCGTCTCCCGCGACTGCACGCGGCTGAGCATCCGCCACCTCGACGGCTTCGGCCAGCCCACCGAGGACAACCGGCCGTACTCGCGGGACGGCTCGGTGGTTCGACCCGGGTGGCTGCCGGTCGAGCCTGTGGAGAGCCAGGACGTCCGTCACCTCAGCCGCGACTACCGCAACCGTGCCCGGATGGCGCAGTCGGTCGACCGCATCGTGGGCGACGTCGTCGCTGCGGCGCAGGGAGAGCCGACGTATGTTGTGTTCAGCTCCGACAACGGCTTCCGGCTCGGGCAGTTCCAGCTCGGGCGCGGCAAGGGCTCTGCCTACACCCCCGACATCCAGGTGCCGCTGATCGTGGGGGGCGAGGCGGTGCCCGATGCGATGCGGGGCAGCACCCGCGATGAGGTGGTCCTCAACGTCGACCTGGCCTCGACCTTCGAGGACATCGCCGGCAAACGTCGCCCGACCAGCTTTCACGACGGCTCGAGCCTGCTGCCGCTGGTGAGGTCCGAGCGGTCCGTGCCGTGGCGGGAGATGGGCTACGTCGAGCACGTCCAGCCGACGGACGCCCAGGACAACCCCGACCAGGAAGCCTCGACCAACCGGGTCCCGACCTTCTGGGCGGTGCGCTCGGCGGACGCCCTGTTCGTCGAGACGCGGCTGCGGGTGAGCGAGGTCGGGGCCGAGCCGGTGTGGAAGAAGGGGTTCGAGTACTACACCGGGTTGTCCGAGCGTGGAGCGTTCGAGGACACCAACCGCTACCAGCCCGGCGACCGGCAGATTCGGCAGATGCGCGCCGCCTTGCATGCCTACCGGACCTGTGTGGGCAAGGACTGCCGCGCGATTACAGCCCAGTGACCTGATTTGCCGGGGCGGTGGTTCCGGCGTCCAGGTCGGCCATCTCGACCTCCTCGCGCGTGATGCCGAGCAGGTAGATGATCGCGTCGAGGTAGGGGACGCTGAGCGAGGTGTCCGCAGCGTCGCGCACCACCGGCTTGGCGTTGAACGCGATGCCGAGTCCCGCCGCGGCCAGCATGTCGAGGTCGTTGGCGCCGTCCCCGATGGCCACGGTGTTCGCGAGCGAGATGCCGGCGTCCGCCGAGAAGCGACGCATCGCGGCCGCCTTCCCCGCCCGGTCGAGCACCGGGCCGACGATCCGCCCGGTGAGTCGGCCGTCGCGCACTTCCAGCGTGTTCGCAGCGGAGTAGTGGACGCCCAGGTCGACAGCGATCCGGTCGATCAGGTGCGTGAAACCACCACTGACCAGACCGAAGCGGTAACCGAGCCGCTTGAGGGTCCGCACCATCGTGCGTGCCCCGGGTGCGTACGTGAGCGACTCGTAGACAGCGTCGAGCACCGTGACCGGCAGGCCCTGCAGCAGCGCGACCCGCGCCCGCAGCGACGTCGCGAAGTCTGCCTCGCCGCGCATCGCGGCAGCAGTCAGCTCGGCGACCTCCTCCCGGCAGTCGGCGTACGCAGCGACCATCTCGATGATCTCGCCCTGCACCAGTGTCGAGTCGACGTCCAGGACGACGAGCCGCTGGGCGTGGCGGTGGATCCCCGCGGGCTGCACGGCCACGTCGACCTGCTGGCGGGCCGCCTCGCCCGCCAGCGCCAGGCGCAATGAGCTCGGTTCAGCCCCGGACACGTCCAGGTCGATCGCGGTCACCGGTGAGCGAGCCATCCGT
The DNA here is from genome assembly GCA_013696015.1 of Nocardioidaceae bacterium. GTDB lineage: Bacteria > Actinomycetota > Actinomycetes > Propionibacteriales > Nocardioidaceae > JACCYJ01. Next base: position 3,507 of record JACCZI010000316.1, on the reverse strand, counting down.
ACGATCCGGTCGATGTTCGCGCCGCTGTCGGCGATCCGGCCGGAGATCGCCGCCAACGCGGCCGGTCGCAGCGGCGACCCGATCACGGTGACATGGAGCCGCCCGGCCCTCCGGACTTGGTTGTCGCCCTGTCCGCGGCTGATGTCCAAATCCATCCCAAGCTCCTCGGCCACGCGTCCCAGCGCCGCGCGGATGCCCTCCTCGTTGCGCGGCGCGGTGATCAGCACGCCCAGCACGAGCCGCCCTCGGAGCAGCACCTGCTCGACGTCGAGGACGAGGACACCCGGCGCCGCGCAGGCCGCTAACAGCAGCGAGGTGACACCCGGCCGATCAGGCCCGGTGAGCGTGACCAGCAGGGTGGCCACGTCCGGATCCGGACCAGATGCAAAGGCTGGCATGCGGACCGATGTCACCGACCTGCGCTGGCGCGCTGCTGCGGCGTCTCGGAGCCGGCCGCGACCAGCGCGTGGCGGGCCGCTCGTTCCAGCTCCACAAGCACCGGTTGCCGTTCCGGCGTCAGATCGAGAATGGTCAGGCACCGCATCGCCGATGCCGCCAGCCGGCCCGCGCGGGTCGAGTAGCTCGCTGGCAACGACACGGGCCGCGAGGTACGCAGCGCCGCCAGGACATCGGTGACCTGCTCCCTGGACGGGGCCGAGCCGCTGGTCTTGAACGGGGCCGAGTCCGCCCCGGTCGCCTGCTCGGCGGCTGCCACCAGTGCCTCGCGCAACGCCCGTTCGCCGCTGGCTACATCGGGCACCGTCGTGGCCGGTACTGCCGGATGCGCCGCCCAGAACACGCCGGAACCGACGACGGACGGCACCAGCCCGAGTCCGGCTCCGGTGAACACCGCTGCCTCGCCGGCCTCCACCGCCGCCTCGTTGAAGTTCCGCGGCCCCCCGACCCCGACCGGGTCCCCGGGCGCGGGCAGCGCCAACGTCGCCGCGTGCGCACCGGCTCTGCGGAGTGCCGCGAGCCCCAGCAACAGCGGCAGCGCCACCTCGTCATCGATTCCGGTGACCGAGTGCGCTGCGTCGTCCCCGGTGACCGCGTCGGTCAGGTCGTCGGGGGCCGCATCGCCGGCGACCCACGCGTTGAACCAGCACACCAGCCGCGCCGAGCGAGGCAGCTCCTCCATTCTCGGAAGCCTATCGAGGGTGTCGTAGGTTGAGGTCCGACGACGCCGCACGCGAGGAGATGATGGACACCGCGATCGAGCTCGCCGACGTCTCGGTCGTGCGCGACGGGCAGCGGTTGCTCGACCGAGTGAGCTGGCAGGTCCGGGAGGGGGAACGCTGGGTGGTTCTCGGCGCCAACGGGGCGGGCAAGACGACGCTGTTCCAGGTGGTGAGCACCCACATCTTCCCCACCACGGGGCTGGTCGGTGTCCTCGGCGAGGTGGTCGGTGCCATCGACGTGTTCGAGCTCCGGCCGCGGATCGGCCTGACCAGCGCAGCTCTCGCCGAGCGCATCCCGCCATCAGAGCGGGTCTGCGACGTCGTCGTGTCAGCGTCGTACGCCGTGCTCGGCCGGTGGCGTGAGGCGTACGACGAGCCTGACCACGAGCGCGCTCGCGACCTGCTCTGCGAGCTGGGGGTCGGCCAGCTGGCCGAACGCAGGTTCGGGACGCTCAGCGAAGGCGAACGCAAACGGGTCCAGATCGCCCGTGCGCTGATGACCGACCCTGAGCTGCTGCTGCTCGACGAACCCGCCGCCGGGCTCGACCTCGGTGGACGTGAGGACCTGGTGAGCACGTTGAGCCTGCTCGCCGACGACCCGGCGTCGCCGGTCACGGTCATGGTGAGCCACCACGTCGAGGAGATCCCACCGGGTTTCAGCCACGTGCTGATGCTGCGCGACGGTGCGGTCGTCGCTGCGGGTCCCCTGCCTGAGACGCTCACCGAGGAAGCGCTGTCCAGAACGTTCGGCATGTCGCTGCAGCTGATTCGCGACGACGGGCGCTACTCCGCGCGACGCCGCTCACGTGGCCACCGGCTGCACTAATCTGTGTTTGTGTACGACTGGCTGAGCGACAACGCCTGGGTGGTGTGGGCCGGACTCGGCGTTGTGCTCGCGGTCGCCGAGCTGGTGAGCCTCGACCTGGTGCTGCTCATGTTCGCCGTGGGCGCCTTTTCTGCCGCTGCCGTGTCGCTGGTCGGGGTGCCCCTCGCCGCCGAGGTGGCCGTGGCCGCAGCCGTCTCGGCCGGGATGCTCGCGCTGGTCCGGCCCAACATCGTGCAGCGCCTCCACTCCGGACCTGAGCTGACCACAGGTCACGACGCACTGGTCGGCAAGGTCGGGGTCGTCGTGGAGCCGGTGAGCGAGCTCGACGGTCGGGTCCGGCTCGGGGGCGAGATCTGGACGGCCCGCTCGTACGACCCCCAGACGACGATCGAGCCCGGCGCGCGGGTCAGCGTCTTCGCCATCGAGGGCGCCACCGCGGTCGTCTACCCCGACGACTGATGCCGGCTACGGCCCCACGGAGGCCACAGAGAGGACACTGTCATGGAAATTGCGATCACCGTGGTGCTGGTGCTGATCACGCTGCTGGTCGTGGTCACGGTGGCCAGGACGGTCAAGATCATCCCGCAGGCCAGGGCTGGTGTCGTCGAGCGGTTCGGCAAGTACCGGACGACGCTGTCGGCCGGCCTCAACGTCATCACGCCGTTCGTGGACCGGGTGCGTTACACCATCGACCTGCGGGAACAGGTCGTGTCGTTTCCCCCGCAGCCAGTCATCACCGAGGACAACCTGGTCGTCTCCATCGACACCGTGATCTACTTCCAGGTCACCAACGCGGTGGCGGCGACCTATGAGATCGCCAACTACATCCAGGCGATCGAGCAGCTCACGATGACCACGCTGCGCAACATCAGCGGTGGGATGACGTTGGAGCAGGCGCTGACCAGTCGCGACCAGATCAACACCGCCCTGCGCGGCGTCCTCGACGAGGCGACCGGCAAGTGGGGGATCCGCGTCAACCGGGTCGAGCTCAAGGGGATCGACCCGCCGCCATCGATCAAGGAGTCGATGGAGAAGCAGATGCGGGCCGACCGTGACAAGCGGGCCGCGATCCTGACCGCGGAGGGCATGCGGCAGTCGTCGATCCTCACCGCGGAGGGCCAAAAGCAGTCCGCGATCCTGACCGCAGAGGGGGCCCGGGAGGCGCAGATCCTGCGCGCCCAGGCCGACCGGGAGGCATCGATCCTGCGGGCGCAGGGCGAGGGCCAGGCGATCCAGACGGTCTTCCAGGCGATCCACGACGGCGCACCGGACCAGTCCCTGCTGGCCTACCAGTATCTGCAGATGCTGCCGAAGATCGCCGCGGGCGATGCCAACAAGGTATGGGTGGTGCCGAGCGAGATCGGCCGCGCCCTCGAGGGTCTCGGCTCAGCCATCGGCGGCGCTTCCGGCATCCCTCAGGACAGCGGGGGACCGCGCCGTCGCGTCAACCTGGATGAACCGGTGGCGGCGGAGACCGAGCAGACGCTGACCGCAGCGCATGCC
>JACCZI010000301.1 GCA_013696015.1 Nocardioidaceae bacterium | reverse complement strand
GCGTCGTGTTGGCTGGCATAACGGCCTCCTTGCCGCTCACTTCTTCCGAACAAATATCTGGATGAGCTTGCGGACCGGATCGTAGAAATCGTCCACGACACGCTCCTTCAGTGGGATAATGGCGTTGTCGGTGATGTGGATGTCCTCCGGACAGACCTCGGTGCAGCACTTGGTGATGTTGAACAGCCCGATCCCAGCTGCGCTTTGCGCCAGCTCCCGCCGGTCATGGGTGTCGAGCGGGTGCATGTCGAGCTCGGCGTACCGCAGGAAGAACCGCGGTCCGGCGAACGCGGGCTTGTTCTCCTCGTGGTCGCGGATGACATGGCAGGTGTTCTGGCACAAGAAGCACTCGATGCACTTGCGGAACTCCTGGCCCCGCTCCACGTCGGCCTGCATCATCCGTCGCTTGCCGTCGGCATCGGGCGGTGTGGGTGCAAACGCCGGCAGCTCGCGCGCCTTGGCGTAGTTGTACGACACGTCGGTCACCAGGTCGCGTACGACAGGGAACGCACGCAGGGGCGTCACCGTGATCACGTCCTGCGGACCGAAGTCGGACAGCCGGGTCATGCACATCAGACGCGAGCGGCCGTTGATCTCGGCCGAGCACGAGCCGCACTTGCCGGCCTTGCAGTTCCAGCGCACGGCGAGGTCGCCGGCCTGCGTCGCCTGCACCCGGTGGATCGCGTCGAGGACGACCTCACCCTCCTCGACCTCGACGGTGAAGTCCTGCAGCGCGCCACCCTCGCGGTCACCGCGCCACAGTCGCATCGACAGCTGGTTGCCCACTACTTCACCTCGAAGAGTTCGCGGAGCTCGTCCGGCATCTGCGGCAGGTCCTGGCGCTTCAGTGACAGCTCACCCGTGGGGTCGGCGGTGAGGACGAGGTTGCTGCCGCCCCACGAGTCGTCGCTGGCGGGGAAGTCCTCCCTGGTGTGGCCGCCGCGCGACTCGGTGCGTTCGAGTGCCGCCATCGCGATGCACTCGCTGACCATCAGCATGTTCGGCAGGTCGAGCGACAGGTGCCAGCCGGGGTTGTACTGCCGGTGGCCCTCGACGGACAGCTCACCGGCACGCCGCTTTAGCTCGGCGAGTCTGCGCAGCGACTCGGTCAGCTCGTCCTCGGTGCGGATGATGCCCACCAGGTCCTGCATCACCTGCTGCAGCTCACGTTGCAGCGTGTACGGGTTCTCGCCACCGTCCAGGGCGAACGGCGCTACGGCGGCCTCGGAGGCGTCCTGCACCGACTGCGAGGCGATCTGAGGGCGGCCATGCTCGAGCTTGGTGGCGAACTCTGCTGCGCTGGCCCCCGCACGGCGGCCGAACACCAGCAAGTCCGACAGCGAGTTGCCGCCGAGCCGGTTCGAGCCGTGCATGCCTCCGGCCACCTCTCCGGCGGCGTACAGCCCCGGCACGACGGAGCCGCCGGTGTCGGGGTCGACCTCCACCCCGCCCATGACGTAGTGACAGGTAGGCCCGATCTCCATCGGCTCGGCCGTGATGTCGACATCCGCGAGCTCCTTGAACTGGTGGTACATCGAGGGCAGCCGTCGCTGGATGAACGCCGCGTCGCGGCGGGAGGCGATGTCGAGGAAGATCCCGCCGTGCGGTGAGCCGCGACCGGCCTTGACCTCGGAGTTGATCGCCCGCGCGACCTCGTCGCGTGGCAACAACTCCGGTGGCCGGCGGTTGTTCTTCTTGTCCTCGTACCAGCGGTCGGCCTCCTCCTCGGAGTCCGCCGTCTCGCCTTTGAAGAACTCAGGGATGTAGTCGAACATGAAACGCTTGCCCTCGGAGTTGCGCAGCACACCGCCGTCGCCACGCACGGACTCGGTGACCAAGATCCCGCGGACGCTGGGCGGCCACACCATCCCGGTCGGGTGGAACTGAACGAACTCCATGTTGACCAGCGACGCCCCCGACCGCAGCGCCAGCGCGTGCCCGTCGCCCGTGTACTCCCAGGAGTTGCTGGTCACCTGGTAGGACTTTCCGATCCCGCCGGTGGCCAGCACCACGGCCGGCGCCTCGAAGACGATGAACCGACCCGACTCGCGCCAGTACGCGAACGCACCCGAGATGCGCTGCACTCCGTCGTGATCGGTGTCGTGGAGCAGCTCGGTGACCGTGCACTCCATGAACACGTCGATGTCGAGGGCAACCGCGCGCTGCTGCAGGGTACGGATCATCTCCAGACCGGTGCGGTCGCCCACGTGCGCCAGCCGCGCGAAGCGGTGCCCCCCGAAGTCACGCTGGGAGATCAGCCCGTCGGGGGTGCGGTCGAACAGTGCCCCCCACTCCTCGAGCTCGAGGACCCGCTCAGGTGCCTCCTGGGCGTGCAGCTGCGCCATCCGCCAGTGGTTGAGCATCTTGCCGCCACGCATCGTGTCGCGGAAGTGCACCCGCCAGTTGTCGTCGGCGTAGACGTTGCCCATGGCGGCGGCGATGCCGCCCTCGGCCATCACCGTGTGAGCTTTGCCGAGCAGCGACTTGCACACGATCGCCACCCGGGCGCCGGCGTCGTGAGCCGCGATGGCCGCGCGCAAACCGGCTCCGCCCGCGCCGACCACCACGACGTCGTACTCGTGCTCCTCGAAGCCGTGTCCCTCGACGGCGGCCTCGTC
>JACCZI010000299.1 GCA_013696015.1 Nocardioidaceae bacterium | reverse complement strand
CACGCTGACTTTTCCTTGCCATCGGGCGAGGCGATCACACCGTCCACCGTGGCACCGAACTCACCGAAATCGACATCCTCGAACACAACGCCCTTGGAGCGCAGCGCCGCTACCGCCCCATCAAAGTTCGCAAGTCGGAACCCAGCCGCAGTTGCCTTGTTGATACCAGCGAGCTCAGATTGATAAACGAGGAACTCACAACCTCCTGTTCGAAATCTCAGGTCGCCGTAGTCGTTCACTTCAGCCGGTTCAAGTCCTAGTTTCTCCGAGTACCACCGCTTCGCTCGCTCCAGATCAGAAGCTGGCAGAACGGGGTGAAGTGCTACGTTTTGGAACATTGGGAACTCCTGCTGATCACCGGGCAGATTCCTCCCGACCATACCCCCGAAGAGCCGAGCTGCACGCATGACTACCCGCCCATAGTTTCCCGCTGCGTTGTGGCGATACGCGTCTGGGGGCGCTCGAGCTGTACGGAACCCAACCGACCGAGCTGTCGCCTGACGAGCTCTCCGCCGCCCAGAAACTGGCGGACGTTGCTGCCGCGTACCTCTTCAACGCTCATGCCCGAGAGGAGTCGCACGCTCGCGTTGCCAGCTTGAAGGAGGAGACCCTGCACGACTCTCTCACCGGCCTGCCGAATGTGGTGCTGCTGCAGGATCGGCTGACGCAGGCGCTGAGCAGGTCACGTCGGTCTCTCAAGGTGGCTGCGGTTCTCTTTCTCGACATCGACAAGTTCAAGGCCGTCAACGACACATTCGGTCACTACGTCGGCGACGGCGTGCTGGTACAGCTGGTTCAGCGCGTCCAGCACGTCCTCCGCACCGAGGACACCTTGGCGCGGCTGCACGGCGACGAGTTCGCGGTGGTCTGTGAGGGACTCGACGCCCCTGCGCGAGCTGAGGAAGTCGCCAGTCGGGTTATCGAAAGCCTCGAGAAACCGCTGGTTGCCGGCGACTCGATCGTGTCGGTGAACCTGAGCATCGGTATCGCATTCCTGAGGCCAGACGACGCCACCCCCGACGAAGCGTTGCGTCGGGCCGACAGCGCAATGTACGCCGCCAAACGAGCTGGGGGTCACCGGCACGTCATCGCCGGCCCACCCGAACCCGTGGACAAGCACGGACGATGGCGGCGATCTCGAAGCAGGCGACACCAGCCCGTCTGAGTTGCTGGCGAGCGACCACGCAAGACTGTGGTCGCCGCTCGAACCGCAATTCCTCACGATCTGCCCAGGGCCGCCGCCAGCGCGGGAAGCCGAGTGCGGAAGGAAGCCGACTGCGCCGCAACCCGGTCCAGCACGCCGGTCGCGACCAGGTTGCGCATGCCGAGGTCACCGGCCGCCGCGCCGGCGCGGATGCGTTCGGTCGCCAAGCCGATCCGGCGGTCCACGGTGCTCAGCACGGCGCGCGGCACGAGCTCGCCGTACGCCTCGCACATCAACTTGAGCCGCCGCGCCGATTGCGCAGTCCCGACGTCGCGGTAGAGCGGTACGGCGTTCCACGCCGCGAACGCGACGTCGTCGATCGGCGGCCCGGGCCCGGCCACGTCCCAGTCGATGACGCCAACCAGATGGCCATCGACCGTTGTCCAGTTGTACGGCGCGAAGTCGTTGTGGCAGATGACCTCGCCCGGCGTCGGTGCCAGGGGTGCGTTTCGCCAGGGCAGCGCCGAATCAGGCCGGAAGTCGGCCACCACATCGTGATAGCGCCGCAGCCACCGCATCGCGTCGTGCAGCAGCGGCAGCGACGCCAGCCCCTCGTCCGGGTCGGCCGCCTTGCCGGGCAGGTGTGTCAGCACCTCCCGACCGCGCTCGTCGCTGCCGAGGACGCGCGGGATCCGATCGACCCCCGCCTCGTCGAGGTACGCCAGCAGCGCATGCACCGCCGGGGTCCACGGCCCGGTGACCCGTCGTACCGTCGCGCCGATCCGCACCGCGCCGCCGACGTTTCCGCCCGGCAGCCGCTCGCCGTCGAGGAGCCGTTCCCGCAGCCCGGCGAGGAACGGTCGATCGGCATCGAGCCACGCCACGTCGTCGAGCTCCTCGGGAGCCAGCCAACGGATCGCATCATGCTCACTCGGCACCGGCTCGCCGTCGATGAGCGCGCACTCGAAGCCGTGCAGCATGAGCCCTTCGCCCAGCGGTTGTTCTCCGGGCAGCCGGCGCACGACACGTACCCGGCAGTGGAGCTCTTCGTGGACCTCGCGCACGCAGGCGTGGTCGGCCGGCTCTCCGCTGTCGACCTTGCCGCCGGGCAGCTCCCACCGCCCGGCTGCAGCAGCGGGATAGGACCTGCGAGCCGCCAGGAGCCTGCCCTGGTGGACGATGGCGGCGGCGACCACGACGTCACGATTCACGGGGTCGGCCGGGTCGCGGAGACAGCGTGCAGTCGGTCGCGCCATCGTTCGAAGGCAGCGTGCAGATCGAGCTCGGTCAGTCCGGCGTCGGACGCCAGTGCCGCTGCGAGCTCCAGCAGGGCAGGGTTGACCGTGGCGTAGCACGCGCCCACACGGGTGTCCGGCCCGTACCGCTGCAGCACCCCGGCCAGCGGCAGTGCCTCCGCCCACACCGACCAGAGTCCGAGGTCCGCCCATGCCAGTGTCGGTGCGCGCTCGCGGAGCAGCGGCGACGCGGCATGCAGCGCCTCGACACCGTCCCAGGCTGCGTCGACCGCGGCGTACACGACCTGCGGCACCCGCGCAAAGCTGCACGCGCCGGCACACAGCACGCACGGCTGCAGTGTGGCGAGCAGCCGGAGTCCGGTCGGGAAGGTGTGTCCGAGCTTGGCGAGCACGTTGACCTCGGCGTGCGCCAACCGGTTGCCGGACAGCAGGCCGGCAGGTCCGCCCGACTCGCCGGTGCGGTTGCGGTCAGCAAGGACCACCGACCCGTGCTCGTCGACGAGCACGGCCCCGACGGCGATGCTGCCGTGACGGTGCGCCTGCCATGCCTCCTCGAAGGCAACGCGCCACCACACCGCGTCGTCGACCGACCCAGCGCTGCCCATGGCCGCGCCACGCTAGCCGACTCGCCCATCACTGGTACGACGCCGGTGGCCCGGGGCCGATCCCGGGGCGTGCCACTTCCAATGGCTCACGGTCACTCCCAATGGGTTGGGACCCATTGGAAGTGCGCCCATCCCAGGTGAACATGGGATAGAGACGTCCCCGATGTGACCAAGGACGCGTCCGGCAACCCTTCCCCCGCCGAGCGTTTGGCTGTTGACTCTGCGACGATCATGCCTGGCGCAAGGAGGCGCTCAACTGATGGCCACCGGAGTCTTCGGCACCGACCGTGCCAGCGTCGAGTCTCGGACGCTGCGGCCCGACCGTTGGTGGCTGCCACCGCTGACAACCTTCGTCGTCTTCGTCGCGTTCATCGTGTACTCCACCTGGCGGGCGTTCTCCGGCGACAACTACTACTCCGCGCCCTACATCTCGCCGTTCTACTCCCCCTGCCTGACCGACAACTGCGTCGAGGGCTCCAACGACTTCGGCTCACCGATCGGGTGGTGGGGGCTGTCGCCGGCGCTGATCATCTTGATCTTCCCGCTCGGGTTCCGGCTGACCTGCTACTACTACCGCAAGGCGTACTACCGGGCATTCTGGCTCTCCCCGCCGGCGTGCTCGGTCGCCGAACCCCACTCCAAGTACACCGGCGAGACCCGGTTCCCGCTGATCGTGCAGAACATCCACCGCTGGTTCCTGTACGCCGCCACCATCGTGGCGCTGATCCTCACGTACGACGTCGTGCTGGCCTTCCGTGACGAAAACAAGGACTGGGGCCACATGGGCCTCGGGACGCTGATCCTGTTGGTCAACGTGGTGCTGATCTGGCTCTACACCCTCTCGTGCCACTCCTGCCGGCACGTGGTCGGCGGCCGGTTGCGTCACTTCTCCAAGCACCCGGTGCGCTATCGCGCCTGGACGTTCGTGTCGCGGCTGAACCTCAACCACCCGCAGTGGGCCTGGCTGAGCCTCTTCTCGGTCGCGCTGGCCGACTTCTACGTCTACCTGCTCGCCACCGGCGCGTTCGACGATCCCCGGTTCTTCTAGAGGAGATGTCCACCCCATGAGCAGCCCATGAGCAGCACCGAGCTCGAGACCCACACGTACGACGTGGTCGTTGTCGGTGCCGGTGGGGCCGGGCTGCGGGCCGCGATCGCCGCCCACGAGGCGGGGGCGCGCACCGCCATCGTCTGCAAGTCCCTGCTGGGCAAGGCGCA
>JACCZI010000270.1 GCA_013696015.1 Nocardioidaceae bacterium | reverse complement strand
CGTGCTAGCCAGCTCTCAGATGGCGACAAAGGCCGCCAACCTCTTCGGACCGGAGGCGCAGTTTCGTGGTGGTCCGGCGGACGGCTTGCCTATCGCGTTGCCCAGGGACCTGCACGGTCAGGTCCTTGGCTCATACATGGCCCTCAACATAGGCGGCGAGCATCACGTCTACTCGCTGGTCCTCCAGGGACCCGACTTGCTGTTCGTCTACCGGGGCAAGCAGCTGCAATCCCCGCGAGTCAGCGGTTCCATCGCCTGACGAGGCTTAGGCGGGCGGCTCCTTGCCGATTGGCGAGCCTCAATCACCGGTGGAGCCGTCGATCCGCTCCCGGAGCAGGTCGGCATGCCCGTTATGCCGGGCGTACTCCTCGATCATGTGGACGTAGATCCAGCGCAGGCTGACGTCGTGGACGCCACGACGCTTTTGTGCGGCGATGGCGTCCAGATCCGAGTGTCGTTTCGCGACGGCTCTGCTGGTGTCAACCTCGGCCCGGAACGCCGCGAAGTCGGCCACGGCGTCCGCGTCGCCCACGTCGTCGAAGTCGCCGTCCTCGTTGTCGTCAGAGTAGTAGAGAGGGGCGACCTCCTCGCCGGTCAGCGTGCGGCGGAACCAGCTCCGCTCGACTTCGCTCATGTGGCGCACCAACCCCAGTAGCGACAGCGAGGACGGTGGTGCCGATCGGGTCCTTAGCTGTCCGTCGTCCAGGCCCTCGCACTTGGCGAGCAACGTGGCTCTGTGGAAGTCGAGCCAGGCGTCCAGCATCGTGCGCTCGTCGGCGACGAACGGGGGGTCCTGGCGACCCTCGGCGGGTGGAAACTCCGGCTCGCTAGCGGGTTCGGTCATGAGCGAGACGCTACTCGCGAAGGTCCGTGACGGCGGCGCGGGCTGGGTGGTCCAGTCGTACTCCTCCCGGGGGACCTGCAACTGCCGCCGAGACGATGCCAGCCGCCGTGGGCTCAACGCCGTCGCGATTCTGCTGGTCGCAACTGGCGGGAGAATGACCGGCCAAACCCGGCCAGGCGGCAACTTCCCACCAATTGCGCCTAGGACCGATCGCCAGGATCGCCCAAGGCAGTGAGAAGCGCCTCGTACGTCTCTTGGACCGCATCGGCGACGCTGCACACGACGATGGCGTTCGGCCTGGCTCGAAGCACATCTGTCAGGCGATCGTGCATGTCGGCGAGCAGCGCGGCTCCCCCATCGCGCGCGACGATGTCTTGTACCTGCCGGTGCCAGGGCCGCTCGTCGTTGTCGCCGCGGAGGCTGAACCGATCGACAGACCGCTGCTTGGTGTCCATCAGGACCACTTCGCAGAACGCGGCGCCGCTGTCATGAGCAACCGCCTCGAAGCGTTCGATCTCGCCTAACCGTCCGAGGTACTGCGGCATGACGACGTCGTGGCCGGCGCGGAGATGGACCCCCGCCATGCCGAGGGCGATCGGTCGCACGATCTGGCCCGTCTCTGCGAATCGCTCGCGCCAGCCGCCGATCAGGGCGCGCAGCTGGTCGATGTCGAGGTCGAGCACACCGGGGTGGTGGTCGACGTACATCTGCGCCAGCGTCGACTTGCCGATGCCAGGCGGACCGTTGATGTGGATGAGTCGCGGCACTTCAACGACCAGCGTGTCGACTCATCGTCGGCGTCGCCAGTCCGCGCCCAGCTCCGAGGCGGCGACGCGCATCGCAATCGCGCAGGCGCGGTCAGGATCCACCACGGGGTCGCGCAGTGCTACCTGAATCGACAGGCCGTCGAGCAGGGCCGAGAACGTCACGGCGAAGTCCTCGGCATCGACCTGCCCGATCTCCCCTGCTGCCTGGCCTGCCTCGATAATCCGGGCGATCATCTCGCGCCAGCGCTGGTCGAGCTCGATGCGGTCACGACCGACTTCGTCGACCCGGAACGCCGTCGCCCACAGCTCGAACCACAAGCCCCAGGCACCAGGGATCTGGTCGTCACCCTGCGGGACGCAGGTGAGCCTGACCAACGTCTCGAGTCGTTCACGTGCGGATGCGGTGTGCTCCAGCATCTCGTCGACCGCGGCGTAGAAAGACTTCTCGGAGAAGCGCAGCGCCTCGGTCAGCAGCCGGTCCTTGGTCCCGAAGTAGTAGATGACCAGGGCCGGACTGGCCCCCACCCGGCGGGCCACATCGGCGATGCGGGTGTCGGAGAAGCCGCGCTCGGTGATCAGCTGGGCAGCGGCCAGCAGCATGTCCTCGCGCCTCTGGTCAGCCGAGTCCGCTGCCGCATTGACCGCCATGGGACTCCTGATCCATCGGGATCCTTGGCAGGAAGGCTAACATCTCGGACTGAACAGTCAGTCAAACCTCTCTGCCTGCGGAGGGAGGGTATGGGACGTGCTGCGCTCGATGCTCGAGGCGCGATCGGTCGCGGTCGTTGGCGCCAGCAACCGCGCCGGCTCCTTCGGACTGCGGCTGGCTACGGAAGCACTGCGCAGCCCCGCCGGACCGGAGGTGCACCTGGTGAACCCACGTCACCAGGAGATCCTCGGTCACGCTTGCTCACCCACACTGAGCGAGATCCCCAAACCTGTCGACCTCGTACTGCTCGGCGTCCCCCATGCCGCCCTGGTCGAGCAGCTCACGTGCGCGGCGGCCCGCGGTGACCGCAGCGCCGTTGTCTTCGGTACGGCCTCCGGGTTGGATGCCGAACTCGGCCAGACAGCGCGCGATGCCGAGATGGCGCTGTGCGGTTCCGGGTGCATGGGCTTCGTGAACGTCGCCCGCGGCGTCCGGGCCATCGGATACGTCGAGCGGTCACCGCTGCCGGTCGGCCCGATCGCGCTCGTGTCGCACTCCGGCTCGGCGTTCTCCGCACTGCTGCGCACCCACCGGGCGCTGGCGTACTCGCTCGCGGTGTCGTCGGGTCGGGAGCTGGTCACCACCGCGGCGGACTACGTCGGCTACGCGCTGGAGCTGCCGGAGACCAGGGTCGTCGCACTGCTGCTGGAGACGCTGCGCGACCCGGCGGGTCTGCGCACCGCTCTGGCCGGCGCGGCCGCGCGCGACGTGCCGGTGGTGGCGCTCACCGTCGGCGGCTCCCCCACCGGTCGCGCCATGGTCGACGCTCACTCCGGTGCCCTCGCCGGCGATGACGCCGTCTGGGAGGCGCTCTTCGACGCCTACGGCGTCCACCGGGTCGCCGATCTGGACGAGATGGCTGACACGCTGGAGCTGTTCAGCATCGGCCGGAGGGCTCGGCCGGGCTCGGTCGGAATCGCCACCGTGCACGACTCCGGAGCGGAGCGAGCACTCGTGGCCGACGTGGCCGACAGGTGTGGGGTGCGCTTCGCGCCGCTGCAGGACGATACGCGGCGGCGGCTGGCGGAGCTGATCGACCCGGGGCTGCAGCCGGACAACCCGCTCGACGTGTGGGGTACCGGCGCATCGACCCGGGAGCTGTTCGCCGGCTGCCTGCGCGCGCTGGCGGATGACCCCGCAGTGGGTGTTGTCGCTCTGGCGGTCGATCTGGTGGAGGAGCACGACGGTGACGAGTCCTACCCGCAGGCAGCCGAGGACGCCGCTGCGTCGACCGAGT
>JACCZI010000217.1 GCA_013696015.1 Nocardioidaceae bacterium | reverse complement strand
CCACTGTGCCCCGCGACGTGCAGCACCTGGACACCGGCAGCCCGCAGCGCCGGTGCCGCCGCGGCCACCGCGCCGTTGAGCCGCCGGGCACCCTGCGAGCCGCCGGTGACCAGCAGGGTCGGCCGGTCGGCGTCCAGACCGAGCTCGGCGCGGGCAGGTGCACGCTGCACGTCTCGGTCCAGCCTCGAGACGAGCCGTCGGATCGGCATCCCGGTGAACGTGGCGTGCGGCAGTGGTGTCCCGGGAAAGCTGATCGCGACGTGGCCCGTCAGCCGCGAGCCGAGCCGGTTCGTCAGCCCCGGCAGGGCGTTTCCCTCGTGGACGACTAGCGGCACGCGACGCCGCCGGGCCGCCAGGTAGGCCGGCACGCACACGTACCCGCCGAAGCCGACGACGACGTCCGGCCGGATCCGGTCGAGGACCCGCAGCGTCGCGAGCACCGCGGTCCGGACCCGCACCGGAAGCCGCAGCAGGTCCAGGGTCAGGGTCCGCGGCAACGGCACAGATGGCACCACCTCCAGCGGGATCCCGGCCCGTGGTACCAGCGTCGCCTCCAGGCCACCCTCGCTCCCGAGCGCGGTGATCTGCACCTCGGTCACCAGGTCACGAAGGGCCTCGGCGGTGGCCAGTAACGGAGAGATGTGCCCAGCGGTGCCGCCGCCCGCGAGTAGAACGCGCAGAGCCACGGCTAGCGCCTCCGCCACCGCTGCCCGCGACGGGCGCGGCGGGCGTCGAGTGCCGCCCTGGCGCCGGGCTCGGTCTTGGCGAAGGCGCACAACATGCCCAGTGCGATCAGCGTCGGCAGCAGCGCCGAGCCGCCGTAGGACACCAGGGGCAGCGGGATGCCGATCACGGGCAGCAGGCCGAGCACCATGCCGAGGTTGATCATCGCCTGGGCCAGCAGCCACACCGTGATTCCGGCGCTGGCATAGCGGACGAACGGGTCCCTGGTACGGGCCGCGATGCGCAGCCCGGTGAAGGCGAGCATCATGAACAGCCCGAGGACCACCAGCGTGCCGAACAGTCCGAGCTCCTCACCGATGACGGCGAAGATGAAGTCGGTGTGCGCCTCCGGCAGGGTCCCCCACTTCTGCCGGCTGGCGCCGAGTCCGACGCCCCAGAACTGGCCGGTGGCGAGCGCGAAGAACCCGTGGGCGGCCTGCCACCCGTCGCCGCGCATGTCGGCGAACGGGTCGACGAAGGTCATCACCCGCTTCACGCGCTCGGCGTCGGTACTGGCGAGGAACGCCGCGAGCCCGCCGACCACGAGCAACGCCCCGGCGAACAGGCGGGTCGGTGCCCCGACGAACCACAGCATCCCGAGGATGATCGCGAACATGACCAGAGCGGTGCCGAGGTCGCGCTGCCCGACGACCATCAGCGTGACCAGCAGGGTCACCGGCACCATCGGGATCAGCAGGTGCTTCCAGTCGCCGAGCAGCCTGTCCTTGCGCGCATACAGATCGGCGGCCCACAGCACCATCGCCAGCTTGGCCACCTCCGACGGCTGGATCGTCAGCGGGCCGAACCCCAGCCAGTTCCGGTTGCCATTGACCTCGATGCCGACGCCGGGCACGTACGTCATCGCGATCAGGACCAAGGTGCCCAACAGCGCGGGGTAGGCGAACCAGCGCAGCATCCGGACCGGCAGCCGCGAGACCAGCCAGGCCAAGGGGGCCCCGATGGCCACCCACAGCGCCTGTTTGGCGAACACGGAGTAGGAGTTGCCGTACTGCTCGTAGGAGATGACCGAGCTGGCGGACAACACCATCACGAGGCCGAGTGCGAGCAGCAGCCCGGTCACACCGATCACCAGCTGGTAGGAGGTGAGCGGGCGGTCGAGGCCGCTGCGTAGCGCGGCGATCCACCCGCTGCTGGTCTCGGCGGCCGCCGCCGCGTTCGCGGTGTCGCGCCGCGAGGTCGTCGTGCTCACCGAGAGACGTCCTCCCCTGGTCGATGGCCGGCCTGGCGCCGGCGCACGGCTGCGGTGAAGGCGTCTCCTCGCGCGCCGTAGTCGCGGAACATGTCCTGGGACGCGCAGCCGGGAGCCAGCAGCACTGTGTCCCCGGGCCGGGACATCGCCGCTGCCGCCTCGACGACATGGTCCATGACGTCGCCAGTCTCGCGGCGGTCGACGACGACGACAGGCACATCGGGTGCGTGTCGCGCCATGGCATCCGCGATCGTGGCCCGGTCCGCCCCGAGCAGCACCACGGCGCGCAGCCGGTCGCGGGTTGCCCGGACCAGGTCGGTGAAGTCGGCGCCTTTGGCCAGGCCGCCCGCCACCCAGACCACGGCGTCGTACGCGCGCAGCGACGCGAGTGCGGCGTGCGGGTTCGTCGCCTTCGAGTCGTCGACGTAGCGCACTCCGTCGAGCGTGGCGACCTCGGTGATCCGGTGCGCACCGGGGCGGTACTGCCGGAGCCCGGCGCCGACCGCGCTGGCGGGCACGCCGTGCGCCCGCGCCAGCGCAGCGGCAGCCAGCGCGTTGGCGATGTTGTGCGGCGCCGCCGGGACCACGTCGCCCAGCTGCGCGAGCTTCTCGCCGCCACCACCGGCGAACGCCGCGTCGACCAGCGAGTCGCCGTCGATACCGAGCACGCCCCGAACGGGGGGGCCGGTGGTGAACCCCAGCAGCCGGCACCCTGGCGCTACATCGGCCGCCCCGGCCAGGCGCTCGATCACCGCGTCGTCGGCGTTGTAGACACAGGCGAGCTGGGCGTTCCGGTAGATGCTGGCCTTGTCCGCGGTGTAGACCTCCAGCGACCCGGCGTACCAGTCGAGGTGGTCGGGGGCGAGGTTGAGGATGGCCGCGGCAGACGCGGACAGCGAGGCGGTCCGATGCAGCTGGAAGCTGGACAGCTCAACGGCGAGCACGTCGAACCGCTCAGCGCTCACGACGGCCTCCGTGACCGGCGTGCCGACGTTGCCGATGGCCGCGGTACGCAGGCCGGCAGCTCCCAGCATCGAGGCGAGCATCGTGACCGTGGTGGTCTTGCCGTTGGTGCCGGTGACGCACAGCCAGGGGGCGGGGTCGGGACCGCGCAGCCGCCAGGCGAGCTCGACCTCGCTCCACACCTCGACGCCACGCCGGGCGGCCTGCACCAACAACGGCGCCCGAGGCGGCCAGCCCGGTGACGCGACCACCAGCTCCGCATCATCGGACCAGGCAGCCGCCGCATCTGCACCCAGCCGTACGGAGGCGCCGCGCCGCTCCAGCCGCGCCGCCCGTTCGGCGTTCTGGTCGTCGTCGCGCTCGTCGAGCACGGTGACTCGGGCGCCTCGGTCCAGCAACGCCTGCGCGGCGGCGTAGCCGGACACCCCGATGCCGGCGACGACCACCTCGGTTCCGGGCCACCTCACGCCCCGGCCACCCACTCTGCGTAGAACACGCCGAGGCCGCCGGCGACGCACAGCCCGCAGATGATCCAGAACCGGATCACGATCGTCACCTCGGCCCAGCCCTTGAGCTCGAAGTGATGGTGCAGCGGCGCCATCCGGAACAAGCGCTGGCCGTGGGTGGCCTTGAACCAGCCGACCTGGGCGATCACCGACAGCGTGATGACCACGAAGAGGCCGCCGATCACCAGCAGCAGCATGTCCGTCCGTGTCATCACCGCGAGGCCGGCCATCGCGCCACCCAACGACAGTGAGCCGGTGTCACCGAGGATGATCTTCGCCGGGGCGGCGTTCCACCACAAGAACCCGAAGCAGGCGCCGGTGAGCGCTGCTGCGACGACGGCAAGATCGAGCGGGTCGCGGACCTCGTAGCATTTCGGACCCGGGGTGATCTCGCAGAACTGATTGTTCTGCCAGATGTTCACGACCGTGTAGGCGCCGAAGACCATCGCCGCCGACCCGGTCGCCAAGCCGTCGAGGCCGTCGGCGAGGTTCACGCCGTTGCTGGTGCCGGCCACCATGATCAGTACCCACACCAGCACCAGCACGGTGGGCAGCTCCCACCCGGGCAGGTCGCGGGTGAAGGAGATTGCCGACGAGATCGGCATGTTCCCCCGAGAATCCTCGAAGCGCAGCGCCAGCCAGGCGAAGGCCAGCGCGATCACCGTCTGCCCTGCGGCCTTGGTCTTGCTGCGTAGCCCCAGGCTCCGCTGCTTGGAGATCTTGATGTAGTCGTCGAGGAACCCGACCAGCCCCATGCCGGCGAACAGGAACAGCAGCAGCAGCGTCGAGGCCGACGGCGGCGTCTGGGTGATGATCTTGGCCAGGGCGTACGCCATCAGCACCGAGAGCACGATTACGAGGCCGCCCATGGTGGGTGTCCCGCGCTTGGTGTGGTGCGATGTCGGTCCGTCGTCGCGAATCAGCTGTCCGTAGCCCTTGGCGACGAGGACGTGGATCGCGAAGCGGGTCCCGAGCAGCGTGCCGAGCAGCGCCAAGCCGCCGCCGAGCAGGATCGCCCTCAACGCGACACCCCCCGCCCCGCGGTGAGGAGCGCGGCCGCGACCCGCTCCAGCCCCACGGCCCGCGAGGCCTTCACGAGCACCACGTCGTGCGGACGGAGGTGGTGATGCAGCCAGTCCGTGGCCGCGTCCGCATCCGCGACCAACACCGGTTCGGAGTCCCACGACCCGTCGACGCGCGCGGCCTCGTGCAACGCGCGAGCGTTCTCGCCGACCACGAGCAGTTGGGAGACGCCGAGCTGTGCGACAAGCCGGCCGATGGCGGCGTGCTCCCGCTCGGACATGGCGCCGAGCTCCAGCATCTCGCCGAGGACGGCAACGGTGCGACGTCTCCCGCGGCCGACCGACACCAGTGTCCGGAGGGCCGCCAGCATCGAGTCCGGGTTGGCATTGTAGGCGTCGTTCAGCACGAGGACGCCGTCCGGGCGTTCGTGAGGTTCCATGCGCCACCGCGAGGTCGCCGTAGCCTCGGACAGCCCGCGGGTGACATCGGACAACGCCATGCCCGCCGTCAACGCGACCGCAGCCGCTGCTACCCCGTTGCGGGCGGAGTGTTCACCGAGCAACCGCAGCGTGACCGCGGCGCGGTCGTCGCCGTGGGAGAGGGTCATCCCCGGGTAGCCGCCCGCGTCGAGGCACACTTGGTCCAGGCGTACGTCGGCCCGGGGGTCCTCGCCGTACGTGACCACCTCGGCCGAGGTGCGCCCCCCCATCGCCGCGACCAGCGGGTCGTCGAGGTTGAGCACCGCCGTCCCCGTCACCGGCAGCGACTCGACCAGCTCTCCCTTCGCCCTGGCGATCTCGGCTCGGGTGCCGAACTCGCCGACATGGGCGACGCCGACGTTGAGCACCAGGCCGATGTCCGGCCGGGCGAGGTCGCACAGGTAGGTGATGTCACCCGGTGCCCGAGCCCCCATCTCGAGCACCAGATAACGGGTTGTCGCGGTGGCTCGCAGGACGGTGAGCGGCAAGCCGATCTCGTTGTTGAACGACCCAGCCGAGGCCACGGCCTCACCTCGGCGTGCCAGCAGCTGGTGCACGAGATCCTTGGTGCTGGTCTTGCCCTGGGAGCCGGTGATAGCAACCACCATGCAGTCGGTGAGCCGGGTACGCAGCTCGGCTGCCAACCGTCCGAGCGCCACGACGGTGTCGGCCACGTGGACCGCCGGCGCGTCGACCGGCCGGGACACCAGACACCCGGCCGCCCCGCCGGCCACCGCCGCCGGGGCGAACTCGTGGCCATCGATGTGCTGCCCAGCAACGGCGACGAACAGGCCGTGCGGTGCCACGGACCTGGAGTCCACGGAAGCAAACCCCGTCACGACGGTGTTCGGATCGGCGCCCACGACCACGCCGTCCGTGCACGCGGCGACCTCTGCCAGCGTCATGGGGATCATCGCGGCTCCAGCGTCCGCCGGATCGCCGCGGTGAGCATCGCCCGGTCGTCCAACGGCAGCACCTGTCCAGCGACCTCCTGGCCGGTCTCGTGTCCCTTGCCGGCCACCACGACGCAGTCACCCGGCTGTGCCATTGCGACGGCCAGCTCGATCGCGGCGATCCGGTCCGGCACCTCGTGCACCGCCGCACCGCCACGTCGGGTTCCGGCCACGATCTCGGTCCGGATCGCTCCCGGCTCCTCACCTCGAGGGTTGTCGTCGGTGACGACCAGCACGTCCGCGCGCTCGGCGGCGATGCGACCCATCACCGGCCGCTTGTCCCGGTCACGGTCCCCTCCGGCTCCGAGGACGAGGAGCAGCCGGCCGGGGGTCACGTCGCGGAGGGCACCCAGGACAGCGGTCAGAGCCTCGGGTTTGTGCGCGTAGTCGACGACAGCGCCGAAGTCCTGCCCCAGATCGATGCGCTGCATCCGGCCGGCGACCCCAGCTGTGTCCGCGACTCCCGCCACCAGCGCCGCTACGGGCAGCCCAGCTTGCGCCAGGCCTGCGACGGTCGCCAGGGCGTTCGAGACGTTGAACGCCCCCGGCAGGCGCAGCGAGGTCCGGTGCCGAACGCCCTGCGGAGTGACGACGACGAAGCGCGTGCCCATCGCGGTGGCGTCGACCTCCACCGCCCGCCAGTCCGCGTCGGCGCCGCCGGCGGAGAACGTCGAGATCGGGACGTCGACCGCGGCGGCCAGCCGGCGGCCGTACGGGTCGTCGATGTTGACCACTGCCCGCCGAGTGCGTTGCGGAGAGAAGAGCGTCGCCTTCGCCGCGAAGTAGTCCTCGACGTCGGTGTGGAAGTCGAGGTGGTCGTGCCCGAGGTTCATGAACACGGCGACGTCGAAACGAAGACCGTCAACGCGGCCCTGGACGAGGGCGTGGCTCGACACCTCCATCGCGCACACGTCGACGTCATGCTCGACCATGACGGCGAACAGGGCGTGCAGGTCGGGTGCCTCAGGGGTGGTCAACGCGCTGGGGACGGGCTGTCCGGCCACCCGGGTGCCGTTGGTTCCCACGACAGCGGGGACGAGCCCGGCTGCGCCGATCGCGGACTCGGCCAGGTGGGTCGTCGTCGTCTTGCCGGCCGTCCCGGTGACCCCCAGCGTCGTGAGGCGCTCGGCGGGGTGGCCGTAGATCAGCGCCGACAACTCACCGCGCAGGTGTCGCGGCCGTTCCGCGACAAGGACCGGCAGACCGGTCGCTGCCGACCGCTCGCTTCCCGCGACGTCGGTCAGCACCGCGGCGGCGCCCGCGGCCGCCGCCTGACCGCTGAAGTCCGCCCCGTGTACCCGAGCGCCCGGCAGCGCGGCGTACAGGTCGCCGGGTTCGATCCGCGCCGCGTTCAGCGCCACGCCCGTGACCTGCCCTCCACCGCCAGGGTCCGCGACGTCGAGTGCTTCCGCGACCGTCGAAAGCGACAGCGGTGTGACCCGCAGGGGTCGCGAGGTCACGGCTGGCCGGGACGACACCGGCCGAGGTTACCTGCGCTCACCATTCCAGCTTGTCGTCGGGCGGCTTTGCCCCGGTGGGTGGCACGCCGTAGCGCTGCAGCAGCATCGACATCACGTCGTGGAACACCGGCGCTGCCGCCGTGCCGCCGTAGAAGTCGCCCTTGGGGTTGTCGAGAACGACGTAGGTCATGAAGCGGGGCTCATCGGCGGGCGCGAAGCCGGCGAACGAGACCGTCCGCTGGCCCTCGACATACTGCCCTGTCTCCGGGTCCACCCGCTCGGCGGTGCCGGTCTTGCCCGCCACGCGATAGCCGGGGATCGCGGCCAGTGGAGCCGTGCCGCCCTCCACCGTCACCGCCTCCATCATCTGGGCCACCATCCCCGCCGCCCGCTCGCTGACGGCCTGCCAGGTGGCTGGCTCGGGCGCGGGCGTGACCGAACCGTCTGGCTGGACGAACCCGGACACCAGCGTCGGCTGGACGTAGGTTCCCCCGTTGGCCACCGCCGACACGGCAGCGGCCATCTGCAGCACGGTGACGGAGATGCCCTGCCCGAAGGCGATCGTGGCATGGTTGATGTCGGCCCACCCCTCCGGCTCGGGCAGGATGCCACGGGACTCACCGGGCAGACCTACCCCGGTCGCCGCACCGAGGCCAAACGAGCGCAGCGCCTCGTACAGCTGCTTGTCTGAGAGCCGGCGCGACGCCAAGACGGTGCCCAGGTTCGACGACTTGGCCAGTGCTCCGGTAGCGGTGAGGTGGATCATGCCGTGCTCCCAGTCGTCGTTCACCTCGTGGCCGTCGATCCACAGGGCACCCGGGACCTTGATGCGTGTACGAGGGGTGACCTCGCCCGCGTCGGCGAGTGCCGAGAACGTGAGCACCTTCTGCACGCTGCCCGGCTCGTAGACGTTCTGCACGCCACGGACCGACAAGGTCTGCCGGCGAAGGTCGGAGGCGTCATTCGGGTCGAACGTCGGGTATTGGGAGAATTGGACGACTTGTCCGGTCCCCACGTCGAGGGTGACCGCGGCCCCCCAGTCCGAACCGGTCTCCGCTACCGCCTGCTCCAGCCGCTGGTCGGCGTACCACTGCACGTCGCGGTCGATGGTGGTCTGGAGACTCACGCCCGGTGCTGGGTCCTGGATCGAGGCGGCGGCGAGGGGGATGCGTTCGCCCGCCGGCGACACGACGTATGTCGCCTGCCCGTCGGCGCCGGACAGCAGGTCGTCGTACTGCTGCTCGAGGCCGGCGAGGCCGGCACCGTCGTGCCCCACGAAACCGATCAGGTTCGCGGCGACGTCGTGGCCGGGGTAGCTGCGCAGCGGGTCGCGCTCGGTGAAGACGCCCGGCAGCCGGGCCTCCCGCAGGTCGGTCGTGACCGCATCCGCACGCCATGCCGGCACCCGACGTGCGAGATAGACGAAGCGCGTCTGCGGCGTGCGGAGCTTGGTGACCGTGGTGAAGTAGTCGATCCCGAGATGTCGGGTGAGGACCGCGGCGATGGCCGGGGCCTGGTCAGCGGTCATCGTAGGGTCGGCCGTGAGCGCGACCGCTTCCACCGTTGCCGCCATCTCCACCCCGAAGCGGTCGAGGATCGCCCCGCGCGGTGCATGAAGTGTCACCGTCTGCGAGCCCTCGTCGGTCGCCATCGACGCGTAGGCATTCACGTCCAGCCCCTGCAGCTGGAACAGCCGCGCCGCGAACAACGACAGCACGAATGCGATGGCCAGCAAGCACACGCGCATCCGCACGGTGCTGCGGCGCACCCGGTCCACGGGACTCACCGCGGTCCGCCGCTCTGTCCGCCGCTGCGCCCGCCCTGGGAAGGCCCGCCCTGGGAAGGTCCGCCCTGAGGTCCGCGGCCGGCGTCCGGCTCGCTGCTCTTCGGCTCGGGTTCCGCGCGCGGTTGGCGAGCCGGTTCCACCGCCGGGAGGAACGCCGTCAGTCCTGACCCGGCCTGCGCCGGTGTCGGCGTGCCGATGACCGTGCCTCCGCGACTCATGTCGAGGAACACCGGATTGGTGTTCGGGACCATGCCCTGCGCGCTGGCCTTTCGGGCGAGCTCCTCGGGGCCGCCCAGCCGGTCCACCTCCAGGTCGAGGGCCTGCTGGCGCACGTGGAGATCCTGGGCCTGGGCGTCCAGCCTGGCCAGCACGAACGCGGCGTTCTGCATGCGAATGTTCAGCAGCAGCAGGCCGACGAGGCCGGCCGCCATCACCGCCACGACGAAGACCGCGAACGCGGGCCGGGTGTGCGTCCTGGCGTACGGGGGGACGACCTCGAGCGGCGCGCGCACCAGAGCCGGTGGCGACTGGGGACGCCCGACGGCGCTGCGGCGCATCCCACCACCTCTGCTCGCACCGCTCACGCTGCTCACGCCGCTGCCCTGACCCGCTCGACGGCGCGCAGCCGGACCGACCGGGCGCGGGGGTTGCGCGCGATCTCGTCCTCAGAGGCCTTCTCGGCAGCGCGGGTCAAGAGGGCGAACTCAGGCTCACTGCCGGCCGGCACGACCGGCAGGTCGACGGGGACCTGGCTCCGAGACCGGCTGACCAGCTCCCGCTTGATCAGCCGGTCCTCGAGGGAGTGGTAGGCCAGCACGACCAGCCGTCCTCCGACGCACACCGAGTGGATGGCCGCTGGCAGCGCCCGGCGGAGCGCGGCGAGCTCCTGGTTGACCTCGATCCGCAGCGCCTGAAAGGTGCGCTTGGCCGGATGCCCACCCGTGCGACGGGCCGCGGCCGGAACGGCGTCGCGTACCAGGGCAACGAGCTCGGCGCTGGAGTGAAGCTGCCGGTTCGCGCGTGCCCGAACTACTGCGGCGGCGATGCGGCCGGCGAAGCGCTCTTCGCCGTAGCTACGCAGCACCCGCGCCAGCTCGGCCTGCGAGTAGGTATTGAGGACGTCGGCGGCGGTCGGCCCCTGCGACTGGTCCATGCGCATATCCAGCGGTGCGTCGTTGGCGTACGCGAAGCCGCGCCCCGACTCGTCGAGCTGCATTGATGAGACCCCCAGGTCGAACAGGACGGCTTCGACGCAGCTGCGCCCCAGGTCGGACACGACCTCGCCGAGGCGGTCGTAGACCGCGTGGACCAACGTGACCCGGTCGGCCCAGGGTTCGAGTCTGCTGTGGGCTCGGTCCAGGGCCTGGCGGTCCCGGTCCACCCCCACGACGTGCGCCGCCGGGCACCGCTCGAGGATCGCCTCGGCATGTCCGCCGAGCCCGATCGTGGCGTCGACCAGCACCGACCCGGGAACCTGCAGGACCGGGCTCAGCAGCGCAACGACCCGGTCCACCAGGACCGGGATGTGGACCGGCTGGACCATCACAGCACTCAGCCGGTCCGGGTGAGCAGTGTCATCACCGCGACGACCCCGACCGAGGCGAGCAGGGAGAACATCACCACTGCGGCGCCGTCGCGAACCTCGTGGCGGACCCGCTTGCCGGCGTAGGAGTGTGCTCCGGCCCCCGGTTCGAGCCGATACCCGAGCTCCGGCGTCGCCTTGCCGGCCTCGTTACTCATGTCGACCCCTGTCATGTCTCCCCTGTCGGCGGATTCGTTCGGTCAGGGCTCCCTCCGCTGCGCCTCGCAGGGCGCTCGGTCGCCTGGCACCGGGGAAGGTGCGCCAGGAGACGTTCAAGAGCGGAGCGGAGACCTCACCGCACGGCGTGCGGAGGAGACTGCGCCTCAGAGCACTCCGGGCATCACCTCCTCCGACATCTGCGAGAACGCGTCCTCCTGCGAGTCGGCGTAGCCCTGCCATGCCGCGGCGTCCCAGATCTCCACCCGGTCCATGGCCCCGATGACGACGCAGTCGCGCCCGAGGCGGGCGTACTCGCGCAGCATCGGTGGGATCGTGATGCGGCCCTGTTTGTCGGGGATCTCGTCGGAGGCGCCGGAGAACAAGATCCGCAGGAAGTCACGGGTGCCCTTGTGCGTGAACGGGGTCTGCCGCAGCCGGGACGTCATCTCCTCGAAACCGGATCGGGTCCAGACGTAGAGGCAGCGGTCCTGACCTTTGGTGATCACTAGACCCCCCTGCAGCTCGTCACGGAACTTCGCCGGCAGGATCAGCCGGCCCTTCTCGTCAAGGCGGGGAGTGTGGCTTCCCAGGAACATCGACCACCACCTCCCCTCTGTCCTCCACTGTGCGCCACTTTACCCCACAGAGCCCCACCGTCAATTCCCCACGCTCCCCCTGACACCACTTCGACACCGCCAGCCGACCCAGATCAGCGGCACGCGGATGCCGCATCGTTATCGACCAATGTGGTCCTGGACTTGTCAGGGGCTGAGAGGATCAGGAGCGGATGCACCGCAGCGCGCGCACGGAGGAGGATCGGTGACGGCCACGGAGTCTGATCTCTCGAGGGCGGAGGGCGACCTCGCGGCAGTGACCGAGGTGGCGCAGCGGATCGCGCGCAACGTCGAGTCGGTCATCGAGGGCAAGCACGAGGCGGTTCGGGCGGTCATCACCGTGTTGCTCGCCGGCGGTCACCTGCTGATCGAGGACGTCCCCGGCGTCGGCAAGACGATGCTGAGCAAGGCGCTGGCCCGTTCCATCGACGGCACGGTACGGCGGATCCAGTTCACCCCGGACCTGCTGCCGAGCGACGTCACCGGTGTCTCGATCTTCAACCAGGAGACCCGCCAGTTCGAGTTCCGACCCGGCGGGATCTTCGGAAACGTCGTCGTCGGTGACGAGATCAACCGGGCCTCACCCAAGACCCAGTCGGCTCTGCTGGAGTGCATGGAGGAGCGCCAGGTCACTGTCGACAACACCACGTACGTCCTCGACGACCCCTTCATGGTGATCGCGACCCAGAACCCGATCGAGATGGAGGGCACCTACCCGCTGCCTGAGGCGCAGCGCGACCGGTTCATGGCCCGGATCTCGATGGGCTACCCGGTAGAGGCCGCCGAGCTGGCGATGCTGGACTCCCACGCCGATGCCGATCCGCTGTCGGAGCTCTCCCCCGTCACCAACGCGGCCGAGATCGCCAAGCTGTCGTCGCTGGTGCGAGGGGTGTTCGTCTCGCCCGGCGTCCAGCGCTACGCGGTGGCGCTGGCGAACGAGACCCGCCGTTCACCGGAGCTGCGTCTCGGGGCGTCCCCTCGTGCGACCCTGCACCTGGTACGGGCCAGCAAGGCCGCTGCCGCCCTCGATGGTCGCGACTACGTCCTGCCCGACGACATCCAGCGTCTGGTGCAGCCCGTCCTCGGCCACCGGCTGCTGCTGACGGCCGAGGCAGCCATGGGCGGCCGCCGGGCGGACGGCGTACTCGGGGGGGTGGTCGCATCCGTGCCCATCCCCTCCACCAGCTCCCCGACCGGCACGGCCTACCGCTGACATGCGCGAGGCCCTTTCGGCCCTGACCACCCGCGGCCGGGCGTTCCTGGCAGCGGGCCTGACGATCGCCATCTGCGCGTTCGTGCTCGGTTTCGATGCGCTGCTGCGGGTGGGCATCCTCGCGATCGCACTGCCGCTGCTCACCGCACTTGTGGTGAGCCGGGCACGGTACCGCCTGACGGCGACGCGCTCTGTGTCCCCCACCCGAGTCTCCGCCGGCCAGCCCGCGACGGTCTCGCTCCACCTGGCTAACGACGGGTCGATGCCGATGGGCCTGGTGCTGCTCGAGGACCACGTCCCGTACGTCCTGGGCACCCGGGCGCGTTTCCTGCTCGACCATGCCGGACCCCGATGGCACCAGCGCGTCTCGTATACGGTCCGCTCAGAGCTGCGGGGACGGTACGAGATCGGGCCGCTGTCGCTCCGGGTCTCGGACCCGTTCGGGCTCATCGAGCTGGTGCGGTCGTTTCACCACACGACGGCCGTCGTCGTGATCCCGCAGGTGCACCCCCTGACGCCGATACCCGTCACCGGCGCGTGGACGGGCGCCGGGGAGAACCGGCCGCGCGCCTTCGCCATCGGCAGCGCCGAGGACATCACCGTCCGCGAGTACCGGCGCGGTGACGACCTGCGCCGGGTGCACTGGCCGAGCAGCGCCCGGGTCGGTGAGCTCATGGTGCGCCGCGAGGAGCAGCCCTGGCAGAGCCGGGCAACGATCCTGCTCGACTCGCGCTCGCTGGCCCACCGCGGCTCCGGCCCGGCCTCCTCACTGGAGTGGGCGATCTCTGCCGCCGCCTCCGTCGCCGTTCACCTCGCTCAGGCCGGGTTCGCCGTTCGCCTGGTGACCGACAGGCCCGGCATCGACGCCCACGCCTGGCACGACCGGTCGATGAACGCTGTCGGGCAGGCCGGGCCGATTCTCGACGAGCTGGCCGTGCTGACCGACTCGACCTGCACCACGCTGACCGATGCGGTGGGCGCGGTCGTCGACCAGTCCGGGCTGACGATTGCCGTGCTGGGCCGGCTGCAAGCCGCGGACGTCACCGACCTGGCGCGGGTGTCGTCGTACGGCAGCCGGGTCCTCGCGATCGTGCTCGACACCTCGCAGTGGGGTCCCCCGTCACGGCCGGCGCGTCCGGCAGCAGCAACAGCGGGCCGGAGCCGCGTGCCGAGGGAACGCAGCGCGGCGGAGCTGGCCTCGCTGCTCGGCGGCAACGGGTGGTCGGCCACGACCGCCGGCCCGCAGGAGTCCCCGACCGTGGTGTGGGAGCGTCTGGGGGCCCTGGTGCTCCACGGCGGTGGCCGCGCCACACCGGCGGCGGCCGAACAGCAGGCGAGCGTCGCCGCGACAGCAGGGGTGCCCCGGTGATGAGACGGACCTGGTCGGAGCAGATCCGGGTGACATTGTGGGCATGGTTGGCGACCGTGGGTGCCTCCATCATGGTCGCCCCGCTCGTCGAGAAGAAGACGTACCTGTGGCACGGCGGTGTCGGCGCCGCCGTCGTGGCGGGCGTGGGCGCTGCCCTTCGCGCCCGGCGGGTGCCCTGGCCGGTCATCCTGCTCGCCCAGCTCGCGGCGGTGACGGAGTGGTGCGTCGCTGTCTACGCCCGCAGTGACGCCCTGTTCGGGATCGTCCCCACCAAAGCGGCCTTCGCCGAGCTGGCGAACCGCGTCGCCACGTTCATCGACCTGTCCAACCAGTACGCCGCACCGGTGCCCGACGACCCGGACCTGACGATGACGCTGGCGTTGTTCGTCCTGGTGTTGGGGCTGGTCGTCGACGCGATCGCGGTCACCTGGGGGCGGGTGCCGCTGTTGGGCCTGGTCTTCCTGGCCGTGTACATGGCGCCGGTGGCCCTGCTGGGAGGTGAGGTCTCGCTGTTCGTCTTCATCCCCGGAGCCGCGGGCTTCGTGTTCCTCCTCGCAGCCGACGAACGAGAACGGCTCACGCATTGGGGTCGGCAGATCAGCTCAGCCGGCTCGGTGTGGGAGGACTCCCCCAAGGACGTCAGCCGCGAGGGCATCCGCGCCACGGGTCGGCGGATCGGGCTCGGAGCCGTCGCGGCGGCAGTTGTGCTGCCCGTCATCATCCCCACCCTGTCGCCGCACTACTTCGGAGAGAGTGGCTCCGGCGGTGGCGACGGGTCGGGCAACGGGGACGGGACCCAGGTGGACAACCCGGTCCTCGACCTGAAGCGGAACCTGGTCGGCCAGTCCGACGCGCTCCTCATCCGGTTCAGCACCAACCAGCCGGATCCGTCGTACCTGCGGCTAGCCTCGCTCGACGTCTTCACCGGCAGCCAGTGGCAGCCCGGGACGCGCCAAGAGGACACCAGTGTGAGCAGTGACTCCGACCTGCCGGCGGCGCCGGGGCTGGACACCACGGTGCCACGAACGGGCTTCAGCTACGACATCGCCGTCGAGCCCATCTTCGACTCCACGTGGTTGCCGCTGGTCTACGCGCCCACGACCATCGACGCCCCCCAACGCTGGCGGGTGGACGAGACCAACCTGGACGCCAGCGCGGTCGAGGAGGACCAGACCACGGCCGGCACCGGGTACGGTTTCACAGCGGTGCTGGTCGACCCCACCCCGGTGACGCTGCGCAACGCCGGTCCGGTACCGGCCGCCCTGGCACCGTTCACTGCGCTTCCGGCGGGGTTGCCGGACGTCATCGCCGAACAGGCCCGCACGGTGACCGGAGGCGAGACCACCCCGTTCGACCAGGCCCTGGCGATGCAGTCGTGGTTCCGTACTGGTGGAGGTTTCCGCTACTCGCTGGGCACCGCCGCCGGCACCGGCATGGAGACCATCGAGTCGTTCCTGACCGACGACCGCGTCGGCTACTGCGAGCAGTTCGCGAGCGCCATGGCGCTGATGGCCCGTTCGCTGGACATCCCGGCCCGGGTCGCGGTCGGCTTCCTGCGTCCAGAACGAGTCGCAACAAGCGAGTATGTCTACCGCGGCACCGACATGCACGCCTGGCCGGAGCTGTACTTCGAGGGCGTCGGGTGGGTCCGCTTCGAGCCGACACCCGCGACCCGGACAGGCGCTGCGCCGGAGTTCACACGGGGCGCCGATGAGCCTCTGTTGCCGACGGCGGGCGCCGAGAACACCCCGGAGGCACGACCGAACCAAGTCCCCACGCAGCCGGAGGACGCCGCCGCCGCAGCAACATCCGGTGGCGACAGCGGCTCGAACGTTCGTACCGTCATCGCACCAGTGGTCGGCGGGACGACGCTGCTCCTCGTGTTGACGCTGACCCCCCGGCTGTTGCGCGCCGCCCGGTTGCGCTCCCGGTGGCGCCGCATCACCAATCCGGCCGAGGCGGCCGAGGCGGCCTGGGCCGAGCTGCGTGACAACGTCCTGGACCTGCGCATGGACTGGGACTCCCGGGCGACCCCGCGCGGCATGGGCCGTCAGCTGCGCTCCCGGATCACGCCGGACAACCCGGACGTGGTGCTGGCCCTCAACCGCGTGGTGCTGGCGACCGAGCAGGGGCGCTATGCCCGGGTGGTCCGAGACGCGAACGAGCTGCGGGCAGCGGTCGGCACCATCACGACTGCGCTGGCCGCCGGGCGGTCGTCGCGGCGGCGGTGGTTCGCCACCTGGTTACCCGCGTCACTGCTCAACCGGCAACGCGCCCCGTCGCGCGCCACCTCCGGTCGCAGCGGCAGCGGGGGCGCGCTGCTCAGCGTCGCGGAATGAACGGCCGGGTCTACCGGACCAGATGTCCAGACATTCACGTCGCGGCCACGACCTCAGCGTCGGGAGGTCAGCCGGCCTTGCTCAGATGTCGTCGTCGCGACGACGGCGCCAACGCTCCTCCATGCGCTCCATAAAGGAGCCAGAACTCGAGCCAGAGCTCGACGACGAGGTGCGACGTGAGGCGAGACGAGGCACCTCGGGCTGCGCGGCGCTGCCCTTCGAGCGGCGCCACAACATGACGAAGAGGTACGCCGCACCGAGCATGACCAAGAAACCGGCGACAGACACGGCGGTGTTGGCGTAGACCGCGCCGACCATCAGCACAACAACACCGAGCACGAAGCCAACGGCGGCCAGGAGAGCGTGGCGTCGGCTGCGGGCCGCAAGCGTCGAACCGCGCAGCGCGGATGCGAACTTGGGATCCTCTGCCGTGAGCGCCTGCTCCATCTGCTGGAGCAGCCGCTGCTCCTCCTCCGAGAGCGGCACCGTTTCCTCCCCGCAACCTCGTGGCACCAGCCGGATGCCGACGTCTGATCAGTCTAGGCATGCGCCGAACATCCCGAAACCCGATGGGAACAAAGTCGTCCCGTTGTCACCACTAGGCTCGACCCATGAAACACCGCGTGGGGTCGTTCGCCACCGTGGCCCTGGTGGCCGCCTTGGTGGTGACGCTGAGCCCGGTTCCCGGAACCGCCGACACCGCCTCCGTGACGTCGGCGACAACCAACGCCGCGGCTAAGCCGGCCGGCCAACGCTTTCACCCTGAGCAGCGCTTTGCCCGCGAGCGCACCCGCCGCGGCGACAGCGACGCGGGTGTCTACGCCATCGAGCACGTACGCGAGCTCCAGTACCGACTGCGGTGGGCCAAGGTCTACAACGGCCCGGTGACCGGTGTCTTCGGTGACAAGACCCGGGCAGCCGTACGGCGTTATCAGCACCGCGAGCACCTCAAGGTGACCGGTGTCGCCAACGAGCACACCTGGCGACGGTTGATCCCGCAAACGGTGCGGGGCCGCACCGCGATGCCGAACCGCTGCAAGCTGAAAAACGGCCGGCACCTCTGTTACGACCGGTCCCGCCACCAGGTGACGCTGTGGAAGCGCGGCACCTTGTGGAACTCCTGGCTGGTCCGCGGCGGGGACTACTACTACCAGACCAGGACCGGCCACTTCAGCGTCTTCTCGCGCGACGTCGACCACATCAGCGGGTTGTACGGCAGTCCGATGCCGTACTCGCAGTTCTTCTCCGGCGGGCAGGCGATTCACGGCTCGGCGTTCATGATCGACCCGTTCGTCGATCACAGCCACGGGTGCGTGAACATGTACATCGAGGACGCCCGCCAGCTGTGGCGGCTCACGTCGACCAAGCCGCTCAAGGTCCACGTGTACGGCGGCTGGTCCTGAGGCAGTTCTCGCTGCCGAGCGAGGGCGTCACCGGTCGGGAGCGAGCAGGCTCGCCGGTCGGACGGCGGCCGTCCCGAAGCGGCGCCGGGCCACATCGACCGCGCGTTCGGCTTCGGACCAGCCGCAGGTGCGGGCTCCGAGCATGAGCTGGCGGGAAGCCGACACTGCTGGCCGCAACCCTTCGACGCGGACACCGACCAGCCGGATACGGGCCCGCTGCAGACCCAAGGCACCGAACAGCTGGGCAGCGGCGCCGTGGATCTCGACGCCGATGTCGGTGGGATCGAGCAGCGTGCGGGAGCGGGTGATCGTGGTGAAGTCGGCGAAGCGAACCTTGAGCGTCACCGTGCGCCCGACGACGCAGGCGGCACGCAACCTACCCGCCACCTTCGTCGAGAGCCGCAGCAGCTCGCGCCTCACCACGGCGGGGTCGTCGGTGTCACGGCCGAACGTCTCGTCGGACCCGATGCTGCGGTCCGGCTCGTCAGGACTCCGCCGGGGCGCCACCGCGCGCCGACCGCCGCCCCACGCCAGGTCGTGCAGCAAGGCACCCTGCGCCGGACCGAGCGCCCGGCACAGGATCGTCATCGGCGTGTGCGCGATGTCGCCGACGGTGCGCAGCCCGAGGCGGCGCAGCGACGCGGCCGTCTTCTCCCCTACTCCCCACAGCTCCTCGACGTCGAGCGGGTGCAGGAACGCGGTGGCGTCCTGCGGCTGCACGACCACGACGCCGTCAGGCTTGGCGCGCCGGGAGGCAAGCTTGGCCACATGCGTGGTGCCGGCCACCCCCACCGAGCAGGTGATGCCCTGCTCGTCGGCGATGCGTGCCCGCAGCCGCTCGGCGATCGTGGCCGGTGAGCCGAGCCGGCGCCGTGCTCCTGCCACCTCGAGGAACGCCTCGTCCAGCGACATCACCTCGACGAGGGAGGTGACGGCGCGGAAGGTTTCCATCACCGCGGTGGACACCGCGGTGAATCGGGCAAAGTCCGGCGCCAGCACGATGGCACCCGGGCACAGCCGCCGGGCCCGCATCATCGGCATCGCCGAGTGGACGCCGCTGCGGCGCGCCTCGTAGCTCGCCGAGAGCACCACACCGCGGTACCCACCGCCCACGATCACCGGGCTGCCCCGCAGCTCCGGCCGGTCGCGGACCGCCACCGAGGCGTAGAACGCGTCCATGTCGACGTGGAGGATCGTCGCGGACCCCGCGCAGGGGTTGCCTAGTG
Organism: Nocardioidaceae bacterium; assembly: GCA_013696015.1. GTDB lineage: Bacteria > Actinomycetota > Actinomycetes > Propionibacteriales > Nocardioidaceae > JACCYJ01. The sequence continues at coordinate 792 of JACCZI010000217.1, read as the reverse complement.
CGAGGTCCATGTCGTCATCCTCCGGAGCTTCCCGGACTGCTGTGCCACAGCTTGCGTGGCGCGCTCTTGACGTCCTGACCTGCCGGCTTGACGTCGGCGTACGGGGACTGCTTGAACCCGCTGGCGTGCACCAGCACCCGGCGCCGCCCCATGCCGCCGGCGGAGAGCTCCTGGTCGACAACGTCAGAGGCAAAGCCGTCGGGACGAGCGATCACCGGCCGGGCGGCCCGGCTCTCGGCGGCACCCTGCAGGGCCTGCTCGCCGACCCCGCCGAATCCCTTCGGCACCTGTGCCAGGTGGTCGTGGACCGCCTCGAGACCGTGCTCCTGCCACAGCTCGTGCAGCAGGGGCAGCTCCCAGCACCCGGTCGCACGCAGCGACACCCCGCGCCGGCCGGTGCGCCGCAGCTCTCCACGCACCACCAGCAACCAGGAGTGGAAGACCGTCGCGGCGTACGGGCCCTGCGCGTCCTCGAAGAAGGTCGCATCGACCGGCCCGGTGCCGTCGTCGAGGGTCAGGAACACCACCCGGCGGCCCGAACGCACCGGCGGTGTCTGGGTGGCGACTTTTGCCCCGGCGACCAGCAGGGTGCTCCGGCTGCGGCGCTCCAGCAGCTGCGCGGACCGGGTCACCCCGAGCTCGGCGAGCAGCGGGACGTAGAAGTCGACGACGTGCCGGCTCACGTCGAGGCCGAGGACGTCGAGCTCCGCCCGCACCCGCTCGGCGCTGGTCATCTCCGGCAGCCCGGAGCGCTCGGCGTCGCCCGGGACGCCACCGAGGTCGAGCGCCAGC
>JACCZI010000159.1 GCA_013696015.1 Nocardioidaceae bacterium | reverse complement strand
GACCCGGCTCTGGCACTGTGGTCCGGGGACGACGGCCTGGCGACGATCCGCGTCGTCGAGTCGGTGGCCGCCCGGTTGCTGCGCCACGGTGGTGTCGTCGGCTGCGAGCACGCCGACAGCCAGGGCCCCGGAGTGGTCGCGTTGTTCGGCACCGGCCGGCGTTGGCGTGACGTACGCGACCACGTCGATCTGCTCGATCGGCCGCGCTTTGTGACGGCCACCAAGGCGTGATGCCGTCGGCGACTCCGGTCCGGGTGGCACGATGTGCGGTGTGGCTGCGTCGATGAGCGAAGTGTTCTCGTGCTCCGACGAGGAAGAGCGCCATCGCGGCCTCGACGCGGCGGAGGCGGTGCTTCGTTCCGGTGAGCTGGTCGTGATGCCGACCGACACGGTGTACGGGGTCGCCGCCGACGCCTTCGAGCCGGCCGCCGTGCGCCGACTCCTGCGGGCCAAGGGCCGCGGCGCTGACATGCCGCCTCCGGTGCTGGTCGCGGCCGTGACAACCCTGGACGCCCTGGCCACCAAGCTCCCGACGTTCGCCCGTGAGATGGCCGAGGAGCTGTGGCCGGGACCGCTGACGCTGGTCTGCCGGCAGCAGCCCTCGCTGACCTGGGACCTGGGCGACAACCGCGGCACGGTCGCGGTGCGGATGCCCGACTCCGAGCTGGTGCTCGAGCTCATCCAGCTCACCGGCCCCCTGGCGGTCAGCAGCGCCAACCGCACCGGGATGCCAGCCGCCAGTTCTGTTACAGAGGCTCGCGAGATGCTCGGCGACGCCGTCAGCGTCTACCTCGACGGGGGCGCTCTGCCGGGGGCGCTCCCCTCGACGATCCTCGACGTCACCGGCGTCGTGCCGAGGGTGCTCCGCGAGGGTGCCCTCGACCTGGCCCGGCTGCGAACGTTCCGCGACGACATCGAGGTGCCTGCCTCGGATGCGTGAGTACCTGCTCGTCGGTGCCGTCGCGGCGGTGGTGACGTACGTCGTCGCGGGGCTGGCGCGCGAGGCGGCGATACGCAGCAACGCTGTAGCGGCCGTCCGGGACCGCGACGTGCACGCCATCCCCATCCCGTACTTCGGGGGCATCGCGATGTTGGCCGGCCTGGCGGCGGCGTACCTGGTCGCGCGACACCTGCCGTTCCTGTCCACCTCGAACGGGTTGGTGTTCCACGACGCCGGTGCGGTACTGCTTGGCGGACTGATCATCTGCGCGGTCGGGGTCGTCGACGACATCGTGGAGCTGGACCCGCTCACCAAGTTCGCCGGCCAGGTCGCCGCTGCCACGGTCGTGGTCTCGCTGGGTGTGCAGTTCTACTACCTGCCGATCCCCGGCAGTGCCGGGGTGCTCACGCTCGACCCCATCCAGGGGGCCGTCATCAGCGTCCTGGTGATCGTGGGCACCGTCAACGCGGTGAACTTCGTCGACGGGCTCGACGGGCTGGCGGCGGGCGTCATCGGGATCGGGGCGATCGCGATCTTCCTGTTCGCCTACGTGCTGGCGGCCGAGAACGGCGCGACTCGGGCGATCACAGCGGCGCTGCTGACTGCCGCCCTGGGAGGTGCCTGCCTGGGCTTCCTGCCGCACAACTTCTTCCCGGCCCGGATGTTCATGGGCGACTCGGGGTCAATGCTGCTCGGCCTGGTGCTGGCCTGCTCGGCGATCACGCTGCTGGTGCAGTTTCAGCCGCTGGCGATCAACGAAGGGGTGGGGGACGCCACGGCGAGCCTCACCTTCCCGGCGTTCCTGCCGCTGATCCTGCCGGTCGCGATGCTGCTCGTGCCGTTCGTCGATCTGGTGCTCGCAGTGTTCCGGCGCACCCGGGCCGGGCGGTCCCCATTCAGCCCCGACAAACTGCATCTGCACCACCGGCTGCTCGAGATCGGCCACTCCCACCGGCGAGCGGTGCTGGTCATGTACATGCTGGCTGCCCTGGTGGCCTTTGGCATCTTGGGGCTCAGCCTCTTCGCCGGCTGGCGCTCGTTCGTGGGCGTCGGAGCGCTGGCCGCGCTGACCCTCAGCGCCACCTTCCTGCTGCCCCGGTGGCGCACTCCGCACCTGTGACCCGAGGTCGGTTTGAGCCCGAGCTCGACTTTGTGCTAGTTTTCACAAGCATCCTTCCGCCCCACCGACGGTGAGCTGGTCTCACTCGTCGCCCGGCATCCAGGACGGCCGCCGACATGACGACCGACACCGAACCGCCTCGGCCGAGCCAGAGCGGCGCCGCACGTGCCATGTTGCGCGGTGCGGCCGTTCCGGCCTTGGGTGTCAGCGTTATCTGCGTCGCCGTCGCCACCTGGCTGCGGGGCACACCAGGACTGTGGGGATCGCTCCTCGGTGCGACGCTCGTCTTCGCCTTCTTCGCGACCAGTCTTGTCGTGCTGGGACGGGTGCGCGCAGCAGAGCCGGGAGTAGCGCTGCTCGTGGCCCTCGGCCTGTACACAATAAAGGTGGTGGCGCTCGCCGTCGCGTTCGTCGTGATCGGTGCCGCCGGGTGGCTCGGAGATCCGCTGCACCGGGGTTCGCTCGGCCTCACCATCATCGTCTGCACGTTGACGTGGACGACCACGCAGGTGGTGGCGGCCGTACGCCATCGCCAGCCGCTGTACGACCTGCCGGCCGGCTCATGATCAACCACCGTCATGGGTACCCCGGCGGCATGACCGCCGCAGCCGCTGGCTGCTACGCTCCGCAGCGCGATGAGCCAGCCCGGCCCTCCTCCCGAGACGTCCCCGAGCAGGTCGCTCGACCCTTGGGTCGCCTTCGGCCGCCTCGTGGCGGGTGTCGGCCTGTACGGTGCCGGCGGCTGGTTCCTCGACCGCGTACTGGGGACGTCGTTCCTGCTGCCGCTCGGCATCGTGGGAGGCGCGGCACTGGGGCTCTACCTCGTGTACGCGTCGCTACGAGAACGCTGACAGTCGCCGGCCGCGGAGCCTGCTCACCGCTTCGCCGCGTTCTGCGAAAGGAGATCGCGTGACCATCGTTGGCCTCGCGCCTTTTGAAGACGGGTTCACGC
>JACCZI010000154.1 GCA_013696015.1 Nocardioidaceae bacterium | reverse complement strand
CGGGGCTACGAGACAAGCAGCAGACGCCACCATTGTGTGCGGGGCGAACACTAGTCCGCCTCTGACAGGGCCGCCTCGATGCTTGCCCCTGGAACCAGGTTGACCTGTCCGGATGGCGAGGTCGTGCCGATAAGCGTCGTCGCGAGAACAGCGAGCGTCGCTCCGACGAGCAGTACACCACTGGTTATCCGCACAGCTCCGGCGAGATCTCTGCGACGCAGCGACGGGACGGCGGCTAACGGGGCTACGAGACAAGCAGCAGACGCCACCATTGTGTGCGGGGCGAACACCAGGTAATGCGCCAGTCCATCGTGACACCGAGTGGCGCGCAATACTCGCGATCAGCCCCGCTCCGCCCACCATCGCCGCAGCTCGTCTCGGGCCCTCTCCTCGCCGAGCGGCCCGCGCTCCATGCGCTGCTCGAGCAGCCAGCGGTACGCCTCCCCCACAGCCGGCCCCGGACCGATGCCCAGCAGCACCATGATCTGGTTGCCGTCGAGGTCGGGGCGGATGGATGCCAGCTCTTCTTGTTGTGTCAGCGCCTCGATGCGCTGCTCGAGGGAGTCGTACGCGTGCTGCAACCACTCGGCCTTGCGCCGGTTCCGCGTCGTGCAGTCGGCCCGGGTCAACACATGGAGCCGCTCCAGGTGAGGACCCGCGTCGCGGACATAGCGCCGAACCGCTGAGTCGGTCCACTCCCCGCTGCCGTACCCGTGGAAGCGCAGATGCAGCTCGACCAGCATCGCCACCGACTCGGTCACCTCGCCGGAGAAGCGCAGGGCCCGCATCCGCTTGCGGGTCAGGCGGGCTCCGATGACGTCGTGGTGATGGAACGTCACCGACCCGTCGTCGGCGAACCGGCGCGTGCGTGGTTTGCCGACGTCGTGCATGAGCGCGGCGAAGCGCGTGACGAAGTCCGGCCCACCAGCCGGCAGCCGGTGCTCCAGGTCGATCACCTGGTCCAGCACGGTCAGCGAATGCTCGTAGACGTCCTTGTGCCGGTGGTGCTCGTCGCGCTCCAGCTTCAGCGCCGGCAGCTCCGGCAGCACGTGGTCGGCGACCCCCGTGCTGACCAACAGCTGCAACCCGAGGCGTGGGTACGGCGCGTCGATCAGCTTCGTCAGCTCCCCGCGCACCCGCTCGGCGGCCACGATCGTCAGCCGGTCGGACATGTTGCGCATCGCAGCGACGACGTCCGGCGCGGCTGCAAAGCCGAGCTGCGCGGCGAAACGGGCCGCCCGCATCATCCGCAGCGGGTCATCGCCGAACGACTGCTGCGGTGTGCTCGGCGTGCGCAGCACCCGCGCGGCCAGGTCGCGTCGGCCCCCGAAGGGGTCGACGAAACCGCGCTGTGGCAGCCTCACCGCCATCGCGTTCACGGTGAAGTCCCGTCGGGAGAGGTCGCCCACGAGATTGTCCCCGTACACAACCTCCGGCTTGCGTGACGAGGGGGCGTACGACTCCGAGCGATAGGTGGTGATCTCGATGGTGTGGCCGTCCTTGCGGCAGCCGATCGTGCCGTAGGCGCGCCCGATGTCCCACACCGCATCCGCCCAGCCGCTCACCAGCCGCCCGGTCACCTCCGGATGGGCAGACGTGGCGAAGTCCCAGTCGGTCCCGAGCCGGTCAAGCAACACATCGCGCACCGGCCCACCCACCAGCGCGATCTCGTGTCCCGCGCCCTCGAAGAGGCGGCCGAGCTCGTCGACCAGGGGCGCCACGGACACCAACTGCCGGACGGCCGCCTGCTCCATGCTGTCGAGCGTCGTCGGTGAAGGCGGGTCGACGGGCACGTTCAGACACTGTACGGGCGGTCGAGGACCCGGGATTGCCGGTGCCTCGCCACTACCATGGCAGCCGTGGTCAACGGCGTCAGAGGGCTGCGCCGAGACATGCGGTGGCACGCTGTCCTGGTCACGACGGTCCTGGTCACGACGGTCCTGGTCACGACGGTGGTGCCGCTGGCCGGTGCGGCCGCCGGGCCGGCACCTCCTCGTACGGGTAGTGCACCCGACGCCGGTTTGGTCGTGACTATGGACAGCATCACTCCGGGCTACCTCACCCCCGGCGAACCGATCAACGTGCGCGGCTCGATCACCAACCTCGACGACCACGTCTGGCGCGACCTGCAGGTGTATCTGGTGATGTCACCCAGCCCAATGACCACCAAAGAGCAGCTGGTGGCCGCTCTGGACAGCCCGGCCACCGCCTACAGCGGCAACCGCGTCGCCGACCCGGGCCTCTACCTCCAGCTGGGATCGCTGCGACCCGGCGGGTCGGCGAGCTATGACCTTGACGTTCCGTTCGGACGCCTCGGACTGCTCTCGCGGACACCGGGCGTGCACTCGATCGGCGTCCATGTCATCGCCACCGACGAGAACGGCGTCCGCAACTCCTCCGAAGCCACGGGGCGGGCGCGCAGCTTTATCCCACTGATGCCGCGCTCGGTGGACAACCCGGTCGACCTGTCCCTGCTGTGGCCGTTCGAGGCCCACGTCCCGAGGGCGGGTGACGGGACGTACGTCGATGCCGGCGGGTTGACCGCGCAGGTCGCGAGCGGTGGCTACCTGCGGCGGATGCTCGACATGGCGTTGGCCGCAGGTGAGGTCCCGGTGACCGTAGTGGCCGATCCAGCGGTCCTGGACGCACTGGTCCGCATCACCGACGGGTCCACCTGCCTGAGTCGCGACAGGCCCGACGTCGCGGCTTCGGCTACGCCACAGGACCAGGCATCGTCGGAGGAGTCCCCGCAGCAGCGCGTCGCCCGCGAGTTCCTGCGCGACTTCCTGAGCCTGGCGCGGACGCAGAGCCTCTGGACGCAGGGGTACGGGCGACCGGACCTGACCGCCTTGGCAACGCGGCAGCGCTCCGGGCTCCGGCACGCGGTCGACGCCGCGACGGCATCCACCCTCGCCGGGCTTGACCTGTCCGCACGTCGGATCTATCTGCCGACCGAGCTCGTCGATGCCGAAGCATTGAGCCGTACCGAAGCCGTGACTGTGCTGACTGCCGACCAGCTGAGCGGCTGGCAGCTCGACGACGGGCCGGTGGTGTCGTTGCCGACAACGGGGCAGCCGTTCGACGTCATCGTTTCCGACCGCACACTCACCGACGGTGGTCCGGCGCCGGAGCCCGTCGACACCGCACTGCAGGTGCGGCAACGGCTGCTGAGCGAGTCGGCGCTGCTGTCGCTCGGGGCCAGTGCCAACGCCGACGCTGGCATGGTGTTCATCGCGTCGTCGTCATGGGACCCGGGTCCGACCTGGCCCTCAGCCGGCTTCTTCGCCGCCTTCGACGCGCCCTGGATACAGCCGACCCAGCTGGACACGCAGGTCGCGCAGCCGCCGAGCAACGCCCGGGTGTCGAGGACCGCCGCGCAGGTCGACGCACTGTCGCCGGTGCTCTTGGACACCGGGGCCGATATCGCCCGGAGGGCTCGCGTCCTCAGCGCGGTCACCGGCGGTGACGCCGCGTTGGGCACCTGTTACGAGGAGGCCGCAGCCCTGGCAGTGTCGGAGTACTGGCGTTCCGACCCCGCCACAGGGCAGGCGCTGGCCAACCAGGCGCTGCAGGATGTCACCGGTCAGCTCGCGGGCATCACCGTCGAAGGCCCGGACTTCGTGACGTTGTCGAGCACCAGTGGACGGTTCCCCATCACGATCACGAACGGGCTCGAGGAACCGGTCAGCGTGGGCGTTCGGATCACCGCCGACGACGGCAGCATGTCCTTCGATGACATCGGCCCGGTCGATCTCCGCCGGGGCGAAAGCACCACGTTCACGGTTCGGACCAAAGCTGCCGACGTCGGAGTCATCGGCGTCAGCGCTCGCCTGACCACCCCCACGGGCCGGCCCTTCGGTCCGGCCGCGAAGTTCACGCTGCGCACGAGTGTCGTCGGAGTGGTGGTCTGGATCGCCCTCGGTACCGCCGCTGGGCTGGTGGTCCTGGCTGTGGCCCGCAGCGTCCGCCGCCGGGGGCGTACCCCTCGTCCGGCGCCGGCGGCGGTGCGGACGTCCCCGTGAGCAGCGGCGCATCCCGCGCGGACGGAGCCGCCTCACCGGCCGAGCAGGAGCGCTCCCGCCTGCTGTCGGCCGGAGCGCTGATGGCGTCCGGCACCGTTGTCTCTCGCCTTACCGGATTCCTGCGAGCCGCGCTTATCCTGGCGGCACTCGGGAAGTCGCTCGACGCGGACCTGTTCACGCTGGCAAACACCCTTCCCAATTCGCTGTACATCCTGGTGGCGGGGGGTGTGTTCAATGTCGTGCTGGTGCCGCAGTTGGTGCGCGCCATGCGCGCCGATCCTGACGGCGGGCAGGCGTTCGCGCAGCGGATCCTCAGCCTCGGGGTGCTCGTGCTCGCCGGAGCGACTGCCGTGCTGTTGATCGCGGTTCCCCTGCTGGCGCGCATCGCCTTCCCGGCCTCGCTGTTCGGTGACGACCTGACGGTGCAGCGGGAGTCGGCGTACAACCTGATGCGCTTCTGCATGCCTCAGGTCTTCTTCTACGGGGTCTTCGTGCTCGTCGGCCAGATGCTCAACGCACGGCAGCGGTTCGGGCCGATGATGTGGGCGCCGATCGTCAACAACGCGGTGGGGTGCGCGGTGCTCGGCGGCTACCTCGCCGCGTACGGAGCGTCCGACGGGTCGGATGGCTTCACCACCTCCCAAGAGGCGCTGCTCGGCATCGGTTCCACCCTCGGCATCGCCGTGCAGACGGCCGTGCTGATCCCGTTCGTGCGGGCGAGCGGGCTTCGGCTGCGACTGCGGTTCGACCTGCGCGGTGTCGGGCTGGGTCGCACAATACGGCTGGGCGTGTGGACGCTGTTGTTCGTGATCGTAAACCAGCTCGCGTTCGTCATCGTCAGCCGCATCGCTGTCGGCAGCGCCACCGACGCAGCGCTGGGACGCGGGGAGGCCGCCGGAGCAACCGTCTACCAGAACGCGTTCCTGATCGTTCAGGTGCCGCACGCGATCATCACCGTCTCGCTGGTGACGGCCACCATGCCGTTGTTGTCCCGGCTCGCCGCAGACCGCGAGCTCAAGCGGGTTCGAGATGAGATCGTCGCCACGCTGCGCCTGGTGCTGAGCCTCGTCGTCCCGATCGCGGTCGCGTTGGCGTGCCTCGGGCAACCCATCGCCGCCGTGCTGTTCTCTCACGGGGCCCTGCGGGGCGGCACTGGCGTGATCGGCGCCACGATCGTCGCCTTCGCGCCCGGGCTGGTGTTCTTCACCGTGCACTACCTGCTGCTGCGCGGCTTCTACGCCGACGAGGACACCCGGACGCCGTTCCTGATCCAAACCGTCCTCTGCGCCACCAACATCGGCGGCGCTGTGCTCTTCACCTGGTCTGCACCACCGGCACGAGTGGCGATGCTGCTCGCTCTGGCGTACGCCGCCGCCTACCTGGTTGGAGCCCTGCTCTCCAGCGCGATGCTGTCGCGGCGTGTCGGCACGCTCTTCGATGCGAGTCTCGGCCGCTTCCTCGGGCGGGTCGGGGTTGCCGCCGGTGTCGCCGCTGCGGGAATGCTCGCCGTGAGCCGCGGCCTGCAGAGTGCGGACGTCTCCGTCGACAGCGCAGGCAGCGCCGCCGTCGTGCTGTCGGTGGCCGGCTGTGTGGGCGCGGTCAGCTACCTGCTGGCCGGACGGTTGTTGCGGATCGGCGAGGTCGGTGCGCTGCTGGCGCTGCTGCGACGCCGCTGAGCCGCCCCTGAATTCCTGTGCGAACGGTTCGAGCGCCGACCGCCCTGCGGGCAACCTCTTAGCATGGCCACGCGTGCTATCGGGTACCAACGCCCGCTGATCCTCTCCTGCTGAGCGCACGTCAAGGAAGGAGCCTCCGCGCCGACGTGAACGGTCACGCCATCGAGCCCGGCCAGACCATGGCCGGCCGGTACCGCATCGAGGACCTTGCGGGCGAGGTGGCGCAGTCACGGACGTGGCGGGCCATGGATACGATCCTCAACCGCTCGGTCGGCATCCAGACGATGCCGAGCAACGATGCCCGCGCAACGGCGTTCCTGGAGGCTGCCCGGGCTTCGACGACGGTTCTCGATCCACGGTTCCTACGCGTGCTCGACGCTGTCGCTGATGAGGGCGGCGCGGCGTACGTCGTTCGTGAGTGGACCCGTGCCGTGCCACTGGCGGTCCTGCTCCGTGAGAGGCCGATGTCGAACCGCCGCGCCGCCACTCTGATCGGTGAGGTGGCCGACGCGGTGGCGCGCGCGCACGAGGTCGGGGCCTACCACTGCTGCATCAGTCCCGCGACGATCCTGGTGAACGACAACGATGTCGTCCGGATCACCGGTCTTGGCACTGAGCATGCGCTGTACGCCTCCGGTCGGCCCGACGAGGCCGAGGGGCACCCGTGCGACGAGCAGGCGGACGTGCTCGCGCTGGGCCGTGTCCTGTACGCCTGCCTCGTGGCGCGCTGGCCGGGGGGCCGCGAGTCGGGGCTGTCACCGGCCCCCACCGAGCACGGTCGGCTGTTGCGGCCACGTCGAGTCCGCGCCGGCGTGTCCCGCGACGTCGACGCGGTGTGCGACCGGATCCTCGGCGACCCGCCGCGACACGATGCTGCCCCGTTGCGCAGCGCCCGTGACATCGCCGCCGCGCTGAGCCGCGTGAGCGACGATGAACCGGAGCCCACCGGACTCTCACCCAGCCCGGCGGCGGCGACCGGAACACCGACATGGGCGTCCTCGAGCCGGGCCACGGACGGTAGCCCGGCAAGAGGGGGAACCGGATCGCTGCCCCGGGCACTGGTCATCACAGGTGTCGCGCTGCTCGTTGCCATGCTGGCGGTCCTGGCGTTCTACGTCGGCCGTCAGAGCGCGGGGGACGGAGCTGCATCGGACACCTCCGATGGGCCGAAGGTTCCGGCTTCGTCGGCCACCGCCGCGGCACGGCCCCTTGCGGCCCGCGC
>JACCZI010000117.1 GCA_013696015.1 Nocardioidaceae bacterium | reverse complement strand
AGATCACCGGGGCGCCCGGGCGGATCAGCTGGGTCAGCGCGATGCCCGAGAGGGCCTCGGCGATCTGCTGCACGAGCGCGGCCGGGATGGTCACCGGCGACATCGCGCCCATCAGGATGAACGGCGTGACCACCACCGGCTGGGCGGCCTCGACGTACTCGAACATCGCGTCGAGCATCCGGTCGTCCCAGCGCAGCGGTGAGTTGCAGTTGATCAGCGAGATCGACACCGGGTTGGCCTCGATGGCCTCGCGGCCGCCGAAGAGGATCTCCCCCATAGCGATCGTGTCGCGGGCGTTGACGCCGGAGACCACGTTGCCCATATAGATCTTGTCGGTCAGCGTCTGCAGCGCGTACGTCATGTCGAGGTGCCGGCTGTCGAGCGGCGCGTCGTTGGGTTCGCAGATCACGCCGCCGGCGGAGTCGAGGACGTCGAAGGACTGCGACAGACGGGTGAAGTTGCGGAAGTCCTCCATCGTCGCATCGCGGCGCACCGCTCCCTCGCGCACGAACGGCGGCCCGTAGACGGCGCCGAAGGCCATCGTGTCGCCACCGATGTGCACGGAGTGCGCGGGGTTGCGGGCGGTCACGTCGAACTCTCGTGGCGCCTTGGCCGCCTGTTCGAGGACGAAGTCGGGGTCGAGGAACACCGCGTTGCCGTCGACCCGCTGACCGGCCCCGCGAAAGAGGTCGAGCGCCCGATCGGAGAGAAACTCGACGCCGACCTCACTGACGAGCCGGCGCCAGCCGCCGTCGAGCGTCGCCATCGCGTCGTCAGAGAGCACCTCGTAGCGCGGCATCGTGTTGATGAACATGAGTGCCTCCCGCCTTGACCCTCTCGCGGACGGATCCTATCCTCATCATGTGGGAGCGCAATACCACATCATGGGATCCTGAGACGAGAGACTGGCATGACGACGACCGGTACGCAAGCCATCGACCGAGCGGCGGCACTGCTGTCGCTCGTCGTGCACGCCGAGGAGCCGCTGTCGTCGCGCACGCTCGCCGCCGAGACCGGCCTGACCCGCTCGACCGCGTCCCGGTTGCTGCTGGCGCTGGAGCGCCAGCAGCTGCTCGAGCGCGACGGTGACGGGAGCTTTCGGCCCGGTCCGCTCTTCAGCGGCTACGCGATCCGGCACGACCCGGTCGACGCCCTCGTACGCGCGGCGCAGCCGGTGATGGCCCGCATCGCCGAGCGCACCGGCGAAACCGTCAACTTCGCGGTCCCACACGGCACCGGCGTCACCCAGGTTGCCCAGATCGACTCGACGTACCTGCTGGGCACCACCAACTGGGTGGGAGTGGACGTCCCGCCACATTGCTCGGCCCTCGGCAAGGTGATGTACGCGTACGGCGGCTTGCCGCTGCCCACCGAGCGGCTCCTGCGCCGGACACCGCACACCATCACCAGCGTCGCCGAGCTGGCACACGAGCTCACCACGGTCCGGCAACGCGGCTACGCGGTGACGCACGGCGAGCTGGAGGTCGGCCTCGACGCGGTCGCCGCCCCGGTCCGCGGCCGGGACGGGTCGGTCAAGGCCGCGATCGGCGTCTCCGGGCCGAGTTTCCGGCTCGAGACATCCCATGCCCAGATCGGTGAGCTGCTCATCGCCGAGACCAGATCGCTGTCAGGTGGCACCGACAGCTCGGCACGAGAGGAAAGGGACGCTTGATGACGCCCGACGAGATCCTGCAGGGCCTCTACGACCTCACCCTGGTCGGCAACGCCCCCGCCGTCCTCGAGCTCACCCACGCCGGCCTCGCAGCCGACATGACACCGGAGACCATGCTCTTCGACGCGCTGATCCCGTCGCTGGAGGAGGTCGGCGCCAGGTTCGAGCGTGGTGACTTCTTCGTGCCCGAGATGCTGATCGCGGGCCGGGCGATGAGTGGCGCGATGGCGGTGCTGCGTCCGCTGCTCGCCGAGACCGGCGCACAGACCGTGGGCACGTTCGTCATGGGCACGGTCAAGGGGGACGTGCACGACATCGGCAAGAACCTCGTCAACATCATGCTCGAGGGCGCAGGTTTCAACGTCATCGACCTCGGCGTGCAGGTGGCACCGGAGAAGTTCGCCGACGCCATCGTCGAGCACAAACCCGACATCGTCGGCTTCTCGGCCTTCCTTACCACCACGATGCCGATGTTCAAGGCCAATCTCAACGTGCTGCAGAAGGCCGGGCTGCGCGACTCGGTCATCGTCATGGTGGGCGGCGCCCCGGTCACCCAGGAGTACGCCGACGCGGTCGGTGCCGACGCCTACGCGGCGGACGCGTCCGCGACGGTCAAGAAGGCCAAGGACCTCATCGCCCGCAAGCGCGCCGCCGTCCCGGCCTGATCCACGACAGGAGCCTGTGTGCACACCACCGTCCTTCGCTCGGCCACCCGAGAGGTCACGCTCGGGCACGACCGCCGGTTCTGCGTCATCGGCGAGCGCATCAACCCGACCGGCCGGCGCCTCTTCCAAGAGCAGTTGCGGGCGGGTGACCTGTCGGCCATCGAGCGCGACGTGGCCGCGCAGGTGGCCGGTGGCGCCGACGTCCTCGACGTCAACATGGGTGTGCCGCTGACCGACGAGCCCGACCTGCTCGGCCGGGCGATCAGGCTCGTACAGTCGTGCACCGACCTGCCGATCTGCATCGACTCCTCGGTCGTCGAGGCTCTCGAGGCCGGTCTCGCTGCGTACGAGGGGCGCGCGCTGGTCAACAGCGTGACCGCCGAGGACGAGCGGATGGAGCTCATCCTGCCGCTGGTCAAGAAGTACGACGCAGCGGTGATCGCACTGCCCAACGACGCCGACGAGATTCCGATGGAGTCCACCAAGCGGCTGCGGCTGGTCGACAAGATCGTCGAGGTCGCGACAAGCGAGTACGGCATCGCGATCGCGGACATCGTGATCGACCCGCTGGCGATGCCGATCGGCGCCGACCCCACGGTCGTGTGCTCGTTTCTCGAGACCGTCGAAGGAATCCGCACCAAGCACGGGCTCAACACGACATGCGGGGCATCCAATGTGTCCTTCGGCATGCCGGAGCGCCACCAGCTGGGCGCCGCGTTCTTGACGATGGCGATGGGCGCCGGTCTGACCAGCGCCATCATGGACGCCCGTACGCCCGCGATCGTCGAGGCTGTCCGGGCCGCCGACGTGCTGCTCGGCAACGACGAGTGGGGCATGGCCTGGATCGGTGCGCACCGCGCTCGCCAGGCCGCCGCCGCGGCGGCCCCGTAGATGGAAGCTCGTCTGCACGACAGCCCCTCACATGACGGCCCCGCTCATGACGGCAGTGGGCGGGTCCGGCTGCGCTTCACGCCCGCCGAGCGCGAGGTGCGTGTGCCACCCGGCGTGATGGTCTTCGACGCGGCCAGCTGGAACGGAATCGCCATCGACTCCACCTGCGGCGGCCACGGCACCTGCAAGAAGTGCAAGATCCAGGTGACCAGCGGCGAGGTGCCGATCTCCCCGCTCGACGTGCGCGCCTTCGATGCGGCGCAGCTCCGGGCCGGGTGGCGACTGGCCTGCCGCACCAGCGCCGTCGAGGACCTGGTCGTCGAGGTGCCGCCGCTGGAGACCCGCCCCAAGGCGGCAACCGTCGGTGTCGGCCGCCAGGTGATCCTGCGCCCGGCCATCAAGAAGCGCTACGTGGAGCTGGCCACCCCGACGCTCGCCGACCAGCGGTCCGACGTCGACCGGCTCACGGCCGCCATCGACGACCTCGAGCTGCGCGTCGACCTGCATGTGCTGCGCCGGCTCCCGAGTGTGATGCGGCAGGCCGACTTCCACGTGACGGCTGTCATCGTCGACGACCTGCTCATCGACGTCGAGGCCGGTGACACGACAGCCGAATGCTTCGCGATCGCGTTCGACCTCGGCACGACCACGGTGGTCGCCACGCTGCTCGACACCGGCACGGGAACGCCGCGTGCGGTCGCGTCGATGCTCAACAAGCAGCAGCCCTTCGGTGGGGACGTGATCACGCGGATCAGCGCCACCATGCTCGACCCCGAAGCGCTGGCCACCTTGCAGTCGCTGGCGCAGGAGACCCTGCGTGAGCTGGTCGGCGAGGTCTGCGCCGAGGCAGCGGTGGACCCGGGCCAGGTCTACGAGGTGGCGCTGGCGGGCAACGCCGTCATGACCGCGCTGGTGCTGGGCATCGACCCCGAGCCGCTCGGCGTGGCGCCGTTCATCCTGAGCTCGGCGACGATGCCCGGCGTACGCGCGGTTGACCTCGGCCTGCGGGTGCAC
>JACCZI010000110.1 GCA_013696015.1 Nocardioidaceae bacterium | reverse complement strand
CGACGTCGGCGTGGCGGACGGCCGCCTCGACGCGGCCCGGGTGACCTCGTTCCGCCGGCTGCTGGCCAGCCGTGACCGCCATGAGGACTGATCCGCGGGCAGCGGAAAGGGTTCGTCACACGGCGGGTTCGACCCGGCAGACGCGGGTCAGTCGCCGCTGAAGCTGGTGTCGCCGGTGGGGTTCCACACCGCACGCGCGCCTGCCTCGCCCACCCGGGCGGTCTGGACGCCGAGCGCCACCGACGCCAGCAGCACCAGCACAGCGAGCACGGACTCGACGGCGGCTCGGCCACCACGAGACCCCCCGGAGGTGGTGGCGCCCTGCGACTCTCTCGCGGGTCGGGCGGTCACGACCGCGACAACGACGAGCACGGTGAACACGACCATCACCACCACCAGCTGGTCGGCGAGGTCCTGGTGCCGCTCGACCGCGTCGGCGAAGGGGCCCTCCAAGTTGAGGGACTCCTTCAGCGACTCCCCGCTCTGACGTGTGACGAAGACGAGGAGCAGTGAGACGAGAGTGGCGGCCAGCAAGGGCCAGCGCAGCAACGCCCGCAGCCGCGGCACCAGGAAACCCGCGCCCAACAGGGCGGTCATCGGGAGCAACACCACCGTGGCGTGCACGATGAGCGCGTGGAGCGGTAGGCCGCGGAACTCGTCGAACATCTGACCCTCCCTCGAGCCGGCGACGCGTCTAGGTGTCGACGTTAGTCCGAACCGGCGAAGGCTCGGTACGGGCTCGCTAGGTACCAGCGCGCGACATCCGAGCCGCCGCCGACGTCACTTCGCGTCGAGACCGACGGTCCCTGGCAGGTCAGGCGCTAGCCTGCAGCCCGTGGCCACCTCCTACAACGACGACCTGAGGCTGGCACACGTGCTCGCGGACGATGCGGACTCCTTGGCGATGGACCGTTTCAAGGCGCTGGACCTACATGTCACCACCAAGCCGGATCTCACCCCGGTCAGCGACGCCGACCAGGCGGTCGAACAGGCGATCCGCCGGACCTTGTCCAGGGCCCGTACCCGCGACGCCGTGCACGGCGAGGAGGAGGGCGACTCGGGGTGGGGACCTCGCCGCTGGGTCATCGACCCGATCGACGGCACCGCGAACTACATCCGCGGCGTGCCGGTGTGGGCGACGCTGATCGCGCTGATGGTGGAGGACGTGGTCGTCGTCGGCTGCGTCTCCGCCCCGGCACTGGCGCGGCGCTGGTGGGCGGCCCAGGGCGGCGGTGCCTGGACCGGCAAGTCGCTGATGTCCGCACGCCAGTGCCACGTCTCGGACGTCGAGGACATCGCGGACGCGTCGTTCTCGTACGCCTCGCTCACCGGCTGGGAGCACATCGGCCGGCAGGACGGCTTTCTCACGCTGACCCGGCGGTGCTGGCGGACCCGAGCGTACGGCGACTTCTGGTCGTACGCGATGGTGGCCGAGGGTGCTGTCGATATCGCCGCCGAACCCGAGCTCGCAGTACACGACATGGCGGCGCTGGACGTCATCGTGCGTGAGGCGGGGGGCCGTTTCACTGGGCTCGACGGGCGTCCCGGCCCGCTCGGCCGCAACGCGCTGGCCACCAACGGCCGGCTGCACGACGCCGCGATGGCGTTCCTGGGCCACTTCCCCGACGACGCTGATGACGTCGCCGAGCCGGACAACGGGAATGTACGCGACCTCGGCTCGCGGCGCCGGCCGGCGGACTGAGCTAGCCACTCAGCGCCGTCTCGGCTCGAGGAGCACCTGCCGCAGCCGTCGCCACCGCGTCAACAGCGCGGGCGCGGCCGCCAGGGCGGCCAGATCGAACCAGCCATAGCCGCCGGCGGCACCAGAGGGCGGGTTGCCCATCGCGACGAGGCCCGTGGGGTCGTACGGCTGCCACGTCCACGTGCCGAGGCCGGTGCCCATCAGCTCGAGGTACGTCACCACGACGAACGCGCCGACGTACAAGGGACGCGACGGACCCCACAGCAAGAAGCCGACCAGGCACCCGAACCAGAACGCGCCGAGGACGTCCGGCCGGGCCGCCCACGTCAGCCCCCACAGCGCATAGGCGCCGCCGACGACCAGGACCGCGGCCGTGCATCCGCGCAGGTGGCCACGCACCCACGCGGAGCGGCCGACCGCCAGCGCCGCGAGGTAGACCAGACCATGACCGGGCGGGACGTACGCCGGCACGTTGTCGAAGCGGTACGTGTACACCTCGAGCAGTGGTGAGCACGCGTACTCGACAGCGGTGGCGAAGGCGATCACGACGAGCGTCTGGGTGCGCACCAGGGCGGACTCGCGGACCAGCACCCCGACGAGGAGGCACCACGTGAGGGCACCCAACCCGCGCTGCAACCACAGCCCGCCATCGGAGTCGAGCACCAGCACCAGGCTGATCCACCCCATCACGACAACGGCGGTGCCCGGTCCAGGACCGCGGCGGAGGCGATCGGGTGCATCGTTCGCGGTCGGCGTCGCGGCCGGACGGACGGAAGTCACCGGTCCATCCTGTCCTACGGGCAGACACCGGCTCGGAGGGATAACCTCGCCATTATGCGCATCCACCACGTGCTCGAGTCCAAGGGCAGTGACGCGGTCGAGACGATCGCACCCGAGGCGACGGTCAGAGAGCTGGTCAGCCGCCTCGGCGACCACAACGTAGGTGCCCTGGTGGTGAGCGAGGACGGCACGACCGCCGTCGGCATAGTGTCGGAACGCGACGTCGTGCGCCGGCTCCGCGACGGTGAGCCGGTCCTCGACGCGAGCGTCGCCACGATCATGACCACCGACATCCGCGTCTGCGACCCCGACGACACGATCGAGCACCTGATGCAGGTGATGACCGACAATCGGATCCGGCACGTCCCGGTGGTCCGTAACGGTCGGCTGGCCGGCATCATCAGCATCGGTGACGTGGTCAAGCAACGGATGAGCGAGCTCGTGTTCGAGCGTGACCAGCTCAACCAGTACGTCTCCGGTGCGCAGTAGGCCCGTGGCGAGGTGACCGAAGCTGCGGCACGGGGGCTCGACGACAGCATCGTTGATTGCGCCGTCTACGAGAACGGACACCGGAGGTCGGGCGTGGTCCCGCTCGAGCAGGTCGTCGAGACGGCGCGCTCCACCGGCGGTTTCGCCTGGATCGGGCTCCATCAGCCGAGCACGCAGCAGATCGCCACCGTCGCCGAACAGCTCGCGTTGCCACCGCTCGCGGTCGAGGACGCGGTGATGGCGCACCAACGACCCAAGCTCCACGTGTACGACGACCTGATTTTCGTCGTGCTGAAGCCGGTCCGATACGTCGACGATAAAAAGGTGGTCGACGTATCGGAGATCGCGATGTTCCTCGGCGCAAACTTCGTCGTCACCGTCCGCCATGGGGACAGCGATGTCCTCAGCCGAGTGCGTACCGAGCTCGATGGCGGCTCCTCCGAGCTACTCGACCACGGTCCCTCCATCGTGCTGTACCGGACCGCTGACCTGGTCGTCGACGACTACGACGAGGCCATCGACCGCATCAACGCCGACGTCGACGACATCGAGGAGAAGGTGTTCGGCAGCGCCGAAACGGACTATTCCAAACGCATCTACACGCTCAAGCGCGAGATCGCAGAGTTCCGCCACGCTGTCCTGCCCCTGGCCGCCCCGGTGCAACGGCTCGCCGACGGCTCGGTCCCCGGCATCGACCAGGAGGTGGCGTCGTACTTCCGGGACGTCCACGACCACGTGCTTCGCGCCACAGACGCGATCGAGGCGCATGACCGGCTGCTGTCGGACGTGCTGCAGGCCGACCTCTCCCGTGTGTCGGCTCGGCAGAGCGAGATATCGCTACAGCAGAACGAGATGTCCGTTCAGCAGAACCAGGACATGCGCAAGATCTCGGCGTGGGCTGCCATCGCGCTCGTCCCGACCGCCGTCGCCGGCATCTACGGGATGAACTTCGACAACATGCCCGAGCTGGGCTGGAAGTACGGCTACTTCATGGTGCTCGGGCTGATCGCCACCGTCTGCTTCGGGCTGCACCGGCTGTTCCACCGCAACGGCTGGCTCTAGCCCGCGACCGCGATCCCCGACGTTTTTCATGCACATGCGTGGCGGTGCCGCCGGGCTCAGTGGAGCGCTGGCGCTGGGCAGGTCGCGCCGCTCGGTGTTGGTCCTCGACGCTGGCAGCCCGCGCAACGCCGCCGCAGGGCATGTACACAACTATCTCGGTCGCGAGGGAACTCCCCCGCTAGAGCTGCTGGAGATTGGCCGTGGCGAGGTCGCGCAGTACGGCGTGCGGGTCACCGTCGCCCGGGTCGAGACGGTCCGCCCTTGGGATCTGCCGGGCATCGGGTTCGTCGTCACCACCGATAGTGGCCGCGAGGTCTTGGCCCGCCGTCTGCTGGCTGCCTCTGGCGTCACCGACGTGCTGCCCGACGTGCCCGGTTTGGCCGACCGGTGGGGGCGCGACGTGCTGCACTGTCCGTACTGCCACGGCTGGGAGATCCGTGACCGCGCGATCACCGTGCTGGCCACCAACAAAATGGCCGCGCACCAGGCGATGCTCTTCCGACAACTCACCGAGGACTTGGTCGTCGTGCTCACCGAGGGCTGTCCGCGACCAACCGAGGACGATCTCGAGCGGCTGGCCGCCCGTGGTGTCCGGGTAGTGGCCGATCCGCCGGTGCAGGTTTCGGTCGAGAACGACACGCTGCGCGGACTGCGGCTTGCCTCGGTGAGGTCCTCACGAGTGACGCCATCGTGGTCTCGCCAAGTTTCCGAGCCAGGGCGGAGTTCCTCGCGCCCCTCGGGCTCGAGTCGGAGCTGTTCGAAATGGGTGGCGAGGAGCTCGGCACGCTCGTACCTTCCGAGCCCACCGGCGCCACGGCGGTCCCGGGCGTTCGGGTCGCAGGCAACGTGAGCGACGCGATGGCCCAGGTCGTCTCATCGGCCGCCGTCGGGCTCCGCGTCGGCGCGATGATCAACGCCGACC
>JACCZI010000105.1 GCA_013696015.1 Nocardioidaceae bacterium | reverse complement strand
TCGGGTGTCGCAACGGAGGTAGTCCTCCGTTCGAACCCATGGTCTGCACCATTGCCGTCATGCTTGGATTCTAGGTTTTGCCACCGACATTAGGGAACATGTGTTCGAGTCTGTGGATGAGTTCTGTGCGTGGACGCAGGGAATGCCCAACCAGCTTCGAGCGATCGACCGTCCGGAGACGGTCACTCGTGTTCGGCCTCCAGGCGCCCTGCGTCACTCTCCAGCCTGGGGAACGGCGTGACCATTCCGTCCTTGAGGGTGCGCCAGCCATGGCCCCGCAGGCGGACCAGCTCGGCAACGGCCAACGCCCCGTACCCGATCGAGAGGATCACGATCACGAGCTGGTTGGTGCCGGCCGACGCGGTCACGCTGACGACGAACTGGACCGAGAACCGCCCCAGCAGCATCGACGCCCCCAGACGGTCAGGCGGCGGTCAAGCAGCAACGCCGCGGCGTAGAGCGACTGCGCCGCGGTCAACAGCAGCTCGTACCGCTGCTGGGTGTCCAGCGGCAGCCCGGTCGTGCTGCGGGTGGTGAGCGCGAACACGATCGGGATGGTGCCCACCAGCAGCGTCCACTGGTTGCCCTTCTCGACAGCAGCGCACCGAGTGCGTTCGACGCCGCCTGTTCCGGTACGACTACCGGGCCGGCTCCACCGGGGGCGACAACACCAAGCTTCGCCGGGCGTACGAGCTGAAGCTGCCGATCATCGTGCTGCGCAAGATCGAGAATGGCGTGTACGTGCCGTACTTCCCGGTTTACGTCGATGGCGACGACGTGGCCGAACGACGGTTTCTGCTGGTGCTGGACGAAAGCCTGCGGTTCCTCGTGCACGCCGGCCAGGACTCGGTCGCCGAGCGCCCCTACGCCGAGGGCTTGGCCCGCTAGCGGCTCCACCAGGCAGAGTTCCGCGGCCGAGTGCTCCGCGCGTACGAGACCCTCTGCGCCGTCTGCACCCTGCGCCATGGTCGACTCCTCGATGCCGCGCACATCATCGGCGACCGTGCGGAAGGCGGCGAGCCTGTGGTCCCCAACGGGCTCAGCATGTGCAAGATCCATCACGCCGCGTTCGATACCAACCTGCTCGGCATCTCACCCGACTATCGGGTCCAGATCGACGGTGACCTGCTCGCCGAGACGGACGGCCCCATGTTGCTGCACGGGCTGCAGGAGATGCACGGTCGGTTGCTGACGCTGCCGAGCAGGCACCGTGACCAGCCCGATCTCGCCCGACTGGAGCAGCGCTGGGCGGCCTTCGGCCAAGTGGGGTGAGCGCCCTCCGCAGCGCAGGCAACGGTGGCCGACTCGCAGCGGACGCCGACGGCAGTAGCCTTCGACTGCGCTGCAGCGCCGTTTCGAACCGCACTCAACTCCAGGGGGCACCGTGGTCGACCTAGCCCAGACAGAACGCTTCGTCATTAAGCAGCGCATCACCGTGATGGTCAACCGGTACGAGGTTCGGACCTGGGCGTCCGATGGGGACGACGGTGACCTGTTGGCCTTGGCGCAGCAGAAGCGGATGGCGTTCAAGGAGGAGGTCACGTTCTACGCCGAGGAAGAGCGCACCACGCCGCTGTTCAGCTTCAAGGCCGATCGGCGGCTCGACCTGGCGGCCAGATACGAGGTCCGCGATGCCGGCGGATACTCGCTCGGCTGGTTCCGCAAGGAGTTCGGCAAGTCGCTGCTTCGTTCGACATGGCACCTGGGCACGGACGGGATCGAGGCAGTCGGTCGGGAGCGCAGCACAGGCGTCGCGGTCGCTCGGCGGGCGTGGGAGCTGCTGCCCATCGACCTGCCCTCGCCGTTCGTCTTCCACTTCGACTTCGTCGATCCCGCTGGGAAGATCGTGCTCACGTCGCAGCGCAAGAGGTCACTGCGAGACCGCTACGAGGTCACCGTGCCCGGTGCCCGGATAGACGGTCGGGTCGCAGCCGCCATGGCAGTCGCGCTGGACGCGTTGCAGTCCCGCTGAGACTCTCGAGGGGCCGTACCGAAAGCGCTTCTCGTACGAGCCTAGCTGGAGCGGAGCAGGTCGCGGGTGATCTCCATCTGCCCCCGGTGTTGCGCCAGCTCCTCGTAGATGTGCAGAAGCACCGCGCCCTGGGTGGTGGTCACCAGGTCGTCGTGCTCGTGCGCTAGGGGATTGCGCGGAGGTGCACCAAAGTCGGCTCCCGCCACGTCGGACGCCAGCTGGTCGCGCGCGCGACGTACCCGCTCGACGAGGTCATTGACGGCTCCGCTCGCGGTGAACTCCGCGTCGCGGTCGCGGCCACTCGGCCGACCGGCGACGACATGGCCGCCCCACCACTCCATGACGCCCAGACAATGGGTGAGGATCGCATACGGGGAGTTGGCATCCGGGATGTCCGGGCGCTTGTTCGCCAGCTCGTCGCCCAGCTCGGCCACGATCACCGCCATGCCGTCGAGCGCAGTGCCGACGTAGAACAGGTACTCCTCGGCGGAGATCACGGTGCTCACGGTAGCGGCGTCTGTGGCGGTCAGGTCGCTCCGGCAACAGGCTCGCCGGCTCCACCGCCCGCTTTGCTGTTGAGGTACCGCTGCTCGGGCATGCTCGTGGTCAGCTGTGCTGCCGTGGCATAGGCGCGCGTTGCCTCATCGTGCCTACCGGACATCTCCAGTAGGTGCGCTCGGACCGCGTGGACCCGATGGTTTCGCCGCATCGAGGTGGCGTCCAGCAGCGGGTCGAGCATGCGCAAACCGGCGTCGGGGCCGTGCACCATGGCGACGGCGACGGCCAGGTTGAGTGTGACCGCCGGGCTTGGTGCGGTGTCGTCGAGCATGCGGTAGAGCACCACTATCTGCATCCAGTCCGTCTCCTCCCAGCTCTCGGCTTCGGAATGGACGGCCGCGATCGCAGCCTGGAGCTGGTACGGACCCAGGTGCCCGCGGGTGAGCACGGTCTCGAGGAGTTGGCTGCCCTCGGCAATGGCGGCCCGATCCCAGCGTGCGCGGTCTTGGTCAGCGAGTGGTACGAGCGACCCATCGGCGTTGGCTCGCGCCCCCCGCCTGGCGTCGGTCAACAGCATGAGGGCGAGCAGCCCGGCCACCTCGTCGGAGCCCGGCAGGCAATCAGGCAGCTGACGAGTCAGCCGGATCGCCTCCTGGGTGAGGGAGACGTCGTAGAGAGTCGCGCCGGTCGAGGATGTGTAACCCTCGTTGAAGATGAGGTAAAGAGCGTCCTGCAACGAAGCCAGCCGATCAGGCAGTTGTTCTGCGGCTGGAAGTGAAGAGCCTGCGTCGACCTCACGCAGTCTGGTCTTGGCGCGACTGATCCGCTGCGCCATCGTCGTCTCGGGTACGAGGAAGGCCCGCGCGATCTGAGCGGTCGTCAAGCCGCCCACGGCGCGCAGCGTCAGTGCCACGCGGGAGGCCCGCGTCAGCGCTGGATGGCAACACAGTAAGAGCAGGAGCACGGTGTCATCGTGCGCGTGTTCATCCCCCGCATCAGCCGCAGGCGAGTACGCCTCGTCGGCCGCCACCCGCAACGCAGCCGCCTGCTCACGGTCCGCCCTTGCCCGCTCGCTCCGGTGCCGATCGATTAGCCGCCGCGAGGCGACCGTGATGAGCCACGCCGTCGGGTTGTCGGGCGTTCCCTCCTTGGGCCACTGCACGGAGGCTGCCAGTAGGGCCTCCTGGACGGCGTCCTCGGCAGCGTCGAAGTCTCCGTACCGCCGCCCGAGTGCCCCGAGGACGTGCGGCGCGCTGCGACGCCACACATCCTCGAGGTCAGCCTCCGTCACTGATCGTCGCCGCCAGGCCACATCGCCGGCCGCAGCTCGATGACGCCACCGGGTTGCGCAAACTTGGCGGCGATCTCCTCCGCGCGTTCCCGACTGTCGCAGTCGATGAGGAAGAACCCGGCCAGGTGCTCCTTCGACTCGGCGTACGGGCCGTCGGTCGCGAGATGTCCCTCCGCGCTCCAGCCGTACAACGTCGCGGACGCCGGATCGGCCAGCGCCTCGGCGGTGACGAACTCGCCCGAGGCGGTGAGCTCGTTCATCAGCGCCTCGAACTCGCGGTCCATCTCGTCGTGCTGCTCTTGCGGGACGTCTCGGCCCTCCTTGGTGTAGATCGCAGTCGGGTGCCCCCACGGCTCGGGGTTGCTGTAAATGAGGATCACGTACTTCACGAAAACTCCTTGATCGATCGTCGGTGCCCGTTCGGGCAGTCGCTGCTACGTCGGAGCCGCTGCGCCAATTTCGACATACCCGGAACGAGTACGGCAAGACGCCGGGCAGGCGGTCACAGTCCGTTCAAGTTCAGAGCCGCCAACATCCGGCGGGAGAAGCGACTGGCTCCGAGGCGCAGATCACGGCGGACCTCCTCGTCGGGGCCGGGTGATGTTGGACGGAGTCCAGCAGGAACGTCCATCCGTGGCCAAGGCGGCCACCGCTACCGCTATCTCGAGGAGGACACCCGACATGAGCTCCGGAGCGGTTTCTGGTCCGCGCTGGACGCTCACGAGTGGACCTGAACCGTTTCCTCGGCTAAACCTCCCGACCGTCAGGTCGTGCACGCGAATTCAGCGTCGGGAGATCGCACGTGACTTCGGGGGCAGAATCGGGCCCACCGGGCCAATCGAGGAAGGACCGAGCGATGAAGACCGTCGAGCTGCGCCGGCACACCGACAACGACAGCGACCAACTGAGCGACGAAGGGGTACGACAGGCCCGCGAGGTCGCCACCCGCCTGTCGCCGCCATACAACCTGTACGTCTCCACCGGCGCGGGCCGCGCCACCCAGACCATGAAGATCTGGCGCGACGCGGTGGGCGACAACGAACCGATCCAGGAGGAACCCAGTCTGCGCTCCGACAACGAGGACCGGTGGAAGGAGACGTACCGCAAGGCCGACAGCTCCGAGCTGGCTCGGATGCGGGAGGCGGACCCCGACTTCGTCCGCGAGGAGTCGGCATCCTTGGCGGACGCGCTGCGCGGTGTCTTCGAGCGGCTGCCTGACAACGGCGCCGCGCTGGTGTGCGGGCACAGCCCGACCAACGAGGCGGCGGTGTTCGGCCTGACCGGTGAGATCATCGGCGCGCTCGACAAGGGCGCCGGAGTACGGATCACGCAGGAGGACTCCGGTGGCTATCGGGTCCAGACCGTCGACTGACGCGGCCAGACGAGGAACGCAGAAGTCAGCAAGCTCGATCAAACGGCGTCTGCGGGCGGCGACGATGATGGGGGCATGAACCAAGCCCGACTCGACGCCGTGTCCGTCGTACATCGGGTCAGGCCCGGCTACTTCCACGACACCGCGATCGACAAGCGTCCCGTGGCCGGGCCGGTTCAGGTTTCCGCAACGGGACTCGACGGTGATCAACAGCTCAGCCGGGCTCATGGGGGAACGGACCGAGCCGTCTACGCCTACGCCAATGAGGACGCGCAGTGGTGGAGTGCCGCGTTGGGGCGAGACATTCCTCCCGGTCTGTTCGGGGAGAACCTGCGAACGACCGGCCTGGACGTCAACGCCGCCCGAATCGGTGAACGGTGGCGCGTCGGTGACGGCGTGCTGCTCGAGGTCCAGATGCCACGCACCCCGTGCGAGAACCTCTCCATGCGAATGGGCATCGACCGATTCCACCTGAGGTTCAACGCCACCGGTCGGGTCGGCGCCATGCTGAAAGTGCTGATACCGGGGACCATCCGTGCCGGGGACGTGATCACCGTCGACTCGCGTCCGGACCACGACGTGACCATGGCTGACCTGGCCACCGGCCCGAACGCGGACCAGATGCGCCAGCTTCTGGACTCCGGCGTACCGCTGGCGCGGCGCGTGCGGGACATGGCACGCCGGATCGCGCAACGCTCGGCCCCAGGCGGGTCGGTGGGCTCGGAGGCGATACCGCCGTGAACGCCTCGACCGACACGTTCGCCACCTTCGTCGACGTCCTCACAGGAGTGTTGGACGACCACGACGCCACCGGCAACGACCTCGCCGCCCGCTTGCATCTGTCGCGGTTCCACTTCGACCGGGTTATCTCCTCGGTGGCGGGCGAGCCACCGACGAGGTTTCGCCGCCGCATCCTGCTGGAGCGGTCGGCGTACCGACTGGTGACCACGCAACACCCCATCATCGATATCGCCGTTGAGGCGGGCTACGCCTCCCATGCGGCGTTCACGCGTGCGTTCGCCAAGGCCTTCGGCTCTGCGCCCCATCAGTGGCGGACGCGGCCCACCAGGACCCAGCTCGCTGCGCCGAGTGAGGTTCATTTCCATCCCCCGGGGAGTCTTCGACTACCCGCCCGAACAAAGGTTGCTGGCATGGATCTGCTGACCAAGATGGTCGAACACCACATCTGGCTCGTGGGAGAGATGATCGAGAGAGCCGCCAGATTGAGCGACACGCAGCTGGACGCGCCGATCGAGATCTCCGTTGACGACGACCCCCAGTCGTTGCGTTCCCTGTTGTCCCGGCTCGTCGGGCAGATGGGGATGTGGAACGCCGCGATGGCGAGCCGCGATTACGACTGGTCGGTCGAGGAACACGAGAGCGTGATCTCGCTTCGCTCGCGGCTCGGCGAGGAAGGCCCGACGTACCTGCTCACGTCCGGGAGGTCGGTGAGCAGGGTCGCCTCGACGACACGTTCGTCGATGCGTTGTGCTCCCCCGCACAGGTGTTCACCTACGGCGGCATGATCGCGCATGTGCTCACGTTTGCGGCCCACCGTCGCACTCTGGTCGCGCTGGCGCTCGACAAAGCCGGTATCACCGACCTCGGCTGGGGTGACCCGATGCGCTGGTCGTCGAGCCGTCGGGCTCAGCCACGTCATAAGGGGGACTACGATCCGGCCATGGCAGACGACACCTACATCGTCGAGCGTTCGGTGACCATCGACGCTCCACCGGCGCGCATCTACGATCAGATCGTCAACTTCCACAACTGGACGAGCTGGTCACC
>JACCZI010000090.1 GCA_013696015.1 Nocardioidaceae bacterium | reverse complement strand
TACGGGAAGTCTTCGTCGGCGTTCCAGGCGTCGCGCAGCCGCTCCAGGGCAGCCTCACGCATGGCCTGCTCGTCCTCGACGAACAGGTCCATAGCCATCCGGACGCGTACGGGATCGGCCATCGTGCGGCTCAGGCCGGAGGTGCGGTCGGCGAACCCGGGTCGGCCGTCAGTGGGTCGCCCCCGGCGGGGGACGGCTGCACGTTTGGTCGGACGGTGTCGGGGTCGGTGACCGGCGGAGGGCCGCTGGGATCGATGTCAGGGTCGGAGTCGGGGCCGGCTGGCTCCTGGGGGGAGGTAGTCATGTCTGTGTCTTACCCACGGTTGCGCCATCTCACCCACGTTGGTCGTGCAGGACGGGGGCCTTCTCGGAAAGTCCCGCCTGGCATGAACGCAACTGTCAGGATGAGCCGGGACATGCGCTTGCCCACCCTTGACGCCGACGAACGGACGGCCTAGCGACCACCCTGGGGCAGCAGTAAGGTGTGTGGCCTGTGTGAGCTAAGAGGATGGTGTTGCCAGTGTGGACCAGCAAGATCGCCCTGACCTGCGGTGCGCTGAGCTTGGTCGCAGCCGGATGCGGATTCGGCGGTGCGACAACCGACGACGCCGCGTTGGTGCCGCTCGGTTCTCGGGAGCAAGCAAAGCTGCTGACGAAGCTCGAGCCGCCAGATGTCGTGGTGGCCGATGTCAGGTGCCGGGGCCACCAGGCGACGATTGTTGGCACCAACGAATCGGACCGGCTTACTGGCACGGGCGAGGTCGACGTGATCGTTGGCCTGGACGGCAACGACGTCATCAAGGGCATGGGGCGCAGGGACCTTCTGTGCGGTGGCGGTGGCAAGGACTCCATCCAGGGTGGCGCGGGCAACGACAAGATCAACGGTGATCTGGACAACGACAGGCTGCGTGGCGGCCCCGACGTGGACGTCCTCCGCGGCGGACGTGGTGCCGACAACGTCAAGGGTGGGAAGGACCGCGACGCCGCCTCGGGCGGTGTCGGCGACGACACGGTCAAAGGTGGCCAAGGACCCGACAGGGTGGCTGGCGGCCGCGGACAAGACACCCTCTTCGGCGGCGCCGACAACGACTTCGTCTTCGGCAGCGACGGCGACGACGGCCTCGTCGGTGGCAGCGGTGGCGACCACCTGATCGGTGGCCCGGGGAACGACTCGCTCAACGGGATTGATGCCGCGCTGGGTGACGTTCTGGCGGCCAACGACGGATACGACACCTGCCCCGCCGACGTGGGTGACACCTTGCGCAGCTGCGAGTAAGCCCCGTCCACGTCGCGCCCAGTGCCCATGTCGAGAACCCACGCGTAGAGCGCCGCTGCGGAGGTTACTGCCAGCCCTTGGGGAGCACGACGAAGTCGTCCCAGGTGATGCCACGCAGCGTGTCCACCGGGAGCCGGCCCTTCCAGACCTTGTGTCCGCGGCTCTCCTGCTCCGCCTTCAGCCCCGAGCTGGATCCCGAGTTGTCGCCCAGGTAGCAGCCGTAGTTCTGCAACGTACGCGCGATCACCTCGCCCTCCGGCGAGAGTCCCCGGGCGTCGATGTTGACGTGGGGTGCAATGGCGATGCGCTGCCCTTCAGCACCGAAGCCCTGCTTTCCGGACTCGTAGCCGACCATCGGGTGGCAGGAGCCGGCGGCGCTGGAGGTCTCGACCATGAACATGTGAAGGACGTGCCCCAGGTCACCTCCGGTGCGAATCGCGTGGTCGACCAGGTCGCGGCGGATCACCATCGCGTCAGGAATCGCCCCGCGGGAACGGTAGTTGACCCGGGCGTTCGAGCGGGGGTTGCGGGTGTCGAGCCCGTTCGACCTGTGGTCGTAGAAGCCGGCGGCACTGACCCGGATCTGTCGCCGGCCGACGACGTGGGCGTTGGCCGCCCAGATGCTGCGGCCGGAGGCGCGGTCGATCACCACGAACGGCGAGTCCGAGGTCCCGGTCAGCGTGTCGCCGAACCAGTGGGGGGCGTGGAAGCCGACGGTCCGCAGCCGCGACACCGGCGAGGGTACGACCCCGGTGAGCGTCCACACCGGGTCACCACGATGGCCGAGCGCGTACGGCATGCCCCAGTCGTTGCCCTGGGTTCCTCGGATCAACGGGTACGCGTACTGGCGCTGGTCGCGATGCCGCCGCATGAACCGCTGGAACCTACGTGTCGCCGTGTGGTGTACGGGTGCACCGTCGACGCGCGAGCGGAAGAACGAACCGGCGCTGTAGGCGAGGAACGGCTCGTCCGGGTGGGGGTACCCAGTCTTGACGTCGAGGTCCAGGCTCTTGCTTCCGTGAAACGTCTCGGTGATCCGATTCTGCAGGCGTACCGTCACCCGGCCGGCGTCCTGGACCTTTGCCACGAAGACCGAGTGCGACTTGTCACCGGCGATTTTGTGCCAGCGCGTGTCTCCCGGGCCGGACACCACCATGCGGCGCTTGAAGTCGACGTTCTCGCGGATGGTCAACCGGGCCAGGTCACCCCGCCTGTAGCTGGACCGGTCCAGATGCAGATCGAACGCGGCGTCCGCCACGGCCACCGAGGCGCCGGGCAGCCAGAGGGCTGCGGTCCCCAGGGAGGCAACGGCTAGTCCCGACCTGAGGAAGTTGCGGCGGCTGGCGTCGGTGCCCTGATCGACCGGAAGAACGCGGTGCGACGGCTCGTACATGAATTGCTACTTTCCGTAGACGGACGGTAACATTCAGTATTGGCACGCCACTCCGTGTGAGTCTAGAGTCGCACTCAGTGATTGCCCGAACGGTCTATCCGCCACGACCCGAACGGTGGACCAGCCTGGGCGGCGCGACCGTCGAATCCGACGGCAGGAACTGGCCGCATCGCCTCGTGGACTCAGCGCTGCGGGCAGCGTCGCCGTCTCCTTACGTCCTGGTGCGGTATCGAAGGAACACAAAACCGTTGCCGAAACGGCGTTCGTCCAGCAGCTCGAGCTGCAGGCGGAGGGTGTCGGGGAGGAACTCTTTGCCGCCTCCCACAACGATAGGCGCAACGAACAGGTGGCACTCGTCGACCAACCCGGCCTGGAACGCCTGGGCGGCAAGGTCGGGGCCGCCCACGCTGATGTCACGCCCTCGTGAGCCTTTCATCTGCAGGACCGCTTCGGCGTCGAAGTCCCGCTCGATCCGTGTCCTGGCGCAGGTCACTGTCCTCAACCTCTTGGAGTACACGATCTTGTTGGCCGCTTGCCATATCTGTGCGAAATCGTGCATGAACGGCGGCTGGTCGGCGAGGGTGTGCGCGGTCTCCCAGTAGGCCATCACTTCGTACATCCGGCGCCCATACAGGTAGGTACCGACCGGCCGCTCGAGGTCGTTGACGAAGATGTGCACTTCCTCGTCCGGCGCCGCCCAGTCGAAGCTGCCGTCCTCGTCTGCTACGTAACCGTCGACCGACGCGATTGCCGAGTAGGTCAGCTTCGCCATGGAGAGCCACCCTTACACACGAGTTGAGTGTGCGTCGCTCAAGTCACGGATGCTGATGCTGGCGTATGGCGCGGCCACCGACGCAGGTCGTACTCCTGGTCCGCCGGCGTACGGGTGTGCTGGAGTGGCCTGGTGGATGCCGTGGACCTCGCCCGACGCTTTGCTCTTGGCGGTGCCGCGAGACTGTCGGACGGGCCGGTCGCGCGGGGCAGGCAGGGCGTGGTGTGGCGGCTGGAGACGTCGGACGGCAGCTGGGCGGTGAAGGTGCCGTTCCGCCAGTCCGGTGAGGACGAGGTGCATTTGGCGACCGTGTTCCAGGAGGCGGCCTACACCGCCGGTGTACCGACGCCGCAGGTGCGGCGAACTACGGAGGGATCTGTGTTCGCCAGCATGGAAAGCAGGCAGGTCAGAGTGTACGAATGGGTTGATCTGCGAGCGCCCGACCCCTGTCTCGACCCGGTACGAGTGGGCTCCGTCGTGGCCGCCATTCACCAACTATCGGGCACGGACCTCGGCCCGTTGGACCCGTGGAATCACGAAGCAGTCGGTGCCGATCGCTGGGACCAGCTGGTCGAGCAGCTCCTGGACGCGGGGGCGCCTTTCGCCGGCCGGTTGGCCGACCTGCGTGATGAGCTGGTCGCGCTGGAGTCCTGGATCGAGCCGCCCCAGAATCTGCGGACCTGCCACCGCGACCTGTGGGCTGACAACGTTCTGGCGACCGCGGACGGCGGAGTGTGCGTCATCGACTGGGAGGCCAGCGGGCCGGCCGATCCGAGCCAGGAGCTCGGGTGCGTGCTCTTCGAGTTCGCCCGCACTGACGTGGGCAGGGCCCGCGCGCTCACCGACGCCTACCGGGAGGCTGGTGGGCCGGCGACCGTGAATCAGCGCGGACACTTCTCGATGCTCATCGCGCAACTCGGGCACATCACCGAGATCGCCGCCACCGACTGGCTGAAGCCGAACCCTCGCTCGCCGGACCGTGCCGACTCCGCCGCCTGGATCGGCGAAGTCTTCGACGAACCACACACCCGCGATCTGCTCGACGCCCTGTTGCAGGCGGTGTCCGGAGCCGCCATGCCAAGCCAGCCACGGGAGACATGAACTGATCGGTGCAAAGGTCCGCTGACATGTCGGTTCAGCCCACCGGATGCCGATGAGCGCTCATGCCTTGATACCCCTCCCGCGGGCTGGTCGGTCGGTCGAACAGCCCGATCGACACGGCGTCGTGGAACTGCGCCACCGCACGTTGGGGGTAGGCAGATGGCAGACACGCAGGGCGTGTTGCCGCCATCTGCCTACCGCCACGGTCCGAAGTCGATCCGCATGACCACTCGCCGGACGGTGCGGGGTGGCTGACCTCCTGGAAACCGGCGTCCGCGAAGACCTGCCGGGCACCCACGTGCGCTTCGCCCCAGGTGATCTCCTTGCTGCGAAGAGCAGCATGTCGACCTCGCTGCCCGTCATCGATGGTTCGTCAATCGTGGTGTCCAGGCCGGTGTCCTCGGTCATGAGGCGACGCTAGTCTCGATTCCGGACGTTCTGCTTCCGTATTGGTGGGGATGCTGTGAAGCTTGACGTGAGCCCCACGGCACGGGCGCTGCTGGCCCTCGAACTGGTCCAGGGCAGCCCGGGCATCACCGCGGACCGGATCGCCGACAAGCTCAGCGTCTCGGAGCGGGCCGCCCGACGGTACGTCGCCATCCTCCGCGAGGCCGGCATCCCGATCGAGTCCGTCCGTGGTCCCTACGGCGGCTACCGCGTCGGCCGCGGCCTGCGACTTCCGCCCCTGATGTTCAGCGCCACCGAGGCCCTCGGCCTGGTCATGGCCGTGCTCGACGGACACCACGACGCCGGCGATCCCACCGACCCGGTCGGCCGCGCGCTTGGCAAGATCGTGCGGGCTCTACCGGAACCGGTGGCCGCCCAGGCAGAGGCGGTCCGTCGGACCACGGCGCTCGCCCCCGACCGTGCCGCCGCCCGGCCCGACCCCGGCACCACGGCCGCCCTCGTGC
>JACCZI010000054.1 GCA_013696015.1 Nocardioidaceae bacterium | reverse complement strand
CAGCGAGATGCGGGGCAGGAGGCGCAGTGGCACCCCGGTATCGTAACGGTCAGATAGCTGAACTGACCCTGACGTGGTAGTCCGAGGCAGTCGGCATGTTTGTGCTGTCCACACCGGGTGGACGCCTTTCCCGGCAGGTCGTATGGCGCGTCGCGGCGCCGGCAAGAAGGCCGTCCACACCGCCGTGAACAGCCTGACACCGGTTATCCACAGACTTTTCCCCAGCTTGTGGGGCGCCGTCCACAACACCTGTGGATGGCGCCCTTCCCGGGCTGTGCGCCGGCTCCCTACGGTGGGGCCATCTGCAGCAGGCGGCGGACGTCGTCCCGGGGCTGGAGCTGGAGCGGACAAGGTGTCGGTGGGCACCTCTAGCGTGCGGAGCGGGGTCGTCTCAGGGGCTATGGCAAGGGAGGCGGCAGCGTGAGCGTCACTGATCTGCGCGGGGCGGCGGCCTACGGCGATGAGCCATCCGGCGACGACTTCGATGCGATTTTCGGCGGCTCGGCGAGGGGCCGCGACGGACGTACCCCGCCGCAGGACCATGCTGCCGAGCAGAGCGTCCTCGGTGCGATGTTGCTGTCCAAGGACGCCATCGCCGACGTGGTCGAGTCCATCCGGGGCAGCGACTTCTACCGCCCGGCGCACGAGCTGCTCTACGACGCGATCATCGACCTCTACGGGCGCGGGGAACCGGCCGACGCCGTGACGGTGGGCGCCCAGCTGACCCGCCGCGGGGAGCTCGGCAAGGTGGGTGGGGCGCCCTATCTACACACGCTGGTGGCCAGTGTCCCGATCGCCACGAACGCCTCGTACTACGCCGATATCGTTCGTGAGAAGGCGATCCTGCGCCGCCTTGTGGATGCCGGTACCAAGATCGCCCAGCTCGGCTTCTCGGGCGAGGGGCAGGTGGACGACGTCGTCGACCGGGCGCAGGCGGAGATCTACTCGGTCACCGACAAGCGCACCAGCGAGGACTATGCGCCACTGAGCGAGATCTTGGCCGCCACCCTCGACGAGATCGAGGCGATCAGCGCCCACGATGGCGGGCTGGCGGGGGTGCCGACCGGGTTCGCGGACCTCGACGACCTGACCAACGGGCTGCATCCCGGCCAGATGGTGATCGTGGCGGCGCGGCCGGCGCTGGGCAAGGCGCTGGCGCTGGATACGGCGTTGGCCACGCCCACCGGCTGGACGACGATGGGGCAGGTCGGTGTCGGTGACCTGTTGATGGGGGCGGACGGCCGTCCGACGACGGTGACCGCCGCGACTCCGGTCATGTCCGAGCGCCCGTGCTACCGAGTGACCTTCTCGGACGGGTCGCGGATCGTCGCGGATGCCGAGCACCAGTGGCTCACCACAACGGGCGGCACGCGTACCTCGGTGCGGACGACCCAGCAGCTGGCGACGGCGTTGCGGGAGCCGGACGGTCACCGCCATCGCGCCATGCACGCGGTGCCGAACACCAAACCGCTCGAGCTGGCGGAGGCGCTGCTGCCGATTCGCCCCTACACGCTGGGGGTCTGGCTCTGTGACGCCCACCCGGACAGCGCCCGGCGCGCGACCACCGATCCCGAGATCACCATGTACGTCGAGGCTGACGGTGACGAGGGTGCCGAGGCCGAGCAGTTGCAGGCGCAGCTGCGTTCGATCGGTGTCCTCGGCAGCAACCGGCACATCCCCGCGGCGTACCTCCGGGCCGCGCAGCGGCAGCGTCGCGCGTTGCTGAGCGGGCTGCTGGACGCCGCTGCCACGGTCACCAGCACGGGTGATGTGGAGTTTGCGGCCAGCGACCAGCGCCTCATCGCCGACGTCCACGAGCTCGCCGTCGGTCTCGGCCACCGCTGTAGGCACTCCACGAAGCGTGTGACCGGTCGTCGCGCGACGGCGTCCGTCTGGCATGTCCTTACGATTACCCCTGTCGACGACGTCTTCCGGTTGTCACACAAGGCAACCGAGCAGAAGGAGCGCCGCCGGAGGTCCGGCTCGCGGGCAGCACGGCGGCACATCACCAGCGTCGAAGCCATCCCGAGCGAGCCGGTGCGTTGCGTCGAGGTCGACAACGCCGACCATCTCTACCTCGCCGGCCACTCGATGATCCCGACCCACAACTCCACGCTCGGGCTGGACCTGTGTCGCGCCGCCTCGATCAAGCACGGCATGGCGAGCGTGATCTTCTCGCTCGAGATGAGCCGTACGGAGATCACGATGCGACTGCTCTCCGCCGAGGCGCGGATCGCTATCAACCACATGCGCAACGGGAACATGAATGACGACGACTGGGCGCGGCTGGCCCGCAAGATGGCCGAGGTCTCCGAGGCGCCCTTGTTCATCGACGACAGCCCCAACATGACGATGATGGAGATCCGGGCCAAGGCTCGGCGCCTCAAACAGCGCCACGATCTGCGTCTGATCGTGGTCGACTACCTGCAACTGATGACATCGGGCCGCAAGGTCGAGTCGCGCCAGCTCGAGGTGTCCGAGTTCTCTCGCCAGATGAAGCTGCTTGCCAAGGAGCTCGAGATCCCGATCGTGGCGATCAGTCAGCTCAACCGCGGTGCCGAGCAGCGGACCGACAAGAGACCGTTCCTCAGCGACCTGCGCGAGTCCGGGTCACTCGAGCAAGACGCCGACCTGGTGATCCTGCTGCACCGCGAGGACGCGTACGAGCGTGAGTCGACCCGGCCGGGCGAGGCTGACCTGATCGTCGCCAAGCACCGGTCCGGGCCTACGGACACCATCGTCGTCGCCTTCCAAGGGCACTACTCACGTTTCGTCGACATGCAGCAGACGTGATCGCACGCGCCCGCCTGTGGAGATGCGGACCGACCTGTTCTCAACCAAATGGTTGACAACAGATGGTGAGTGGTTCTACGGTTGTGTTCAACCGAAGGGTTGA
This sequence comes from Nocardioidaceae bacterium, assembly GCA_013696015.1. GTDB lineage: Bacteria > Actinomycetota > Actinomycetes > Propionibacteriales > Nocardioidaceae > JACCYJ01. The sequence continues at coordinate 983 of JACCZI010000054.1, read as the reverse complement.
TCTCACATGGCGAAGACTGAGGCAGCCGATCCGCTCTCGCGGGTGTTCTCGGCCCTGTCAGATCCCATCCGGCGCGACATGGTGAGCAGGCTCGCGGGCGCGGACGCCACCGTGAACGAGCTTGCCGAGCCCTACCGGGTGAGCGTCCAGGCCGTCTCCAAGCACCTCAAGGTGCTGGAGGGCGCCGGTCTGGTGAGCCGAAGCCGGGACGCGCAGCGCCGCCCGGTCCACCTCGAAGCTGACGTCTTCGACCTGATGACCAAGTGGATCGAGCGCTACCGACGCCAAGCCGAGGATCGCTACCGCCGCCTCGACGACCTCCTCGAGTCGATGTCGGACGACGTCGAGCAGACCCACCCCACCTCCCACCCCGCGACAGGAGCACAGACGTGACCACCACCAGCACCCATGAGACCGAGATCACCGTCGATCCCGACGTTCCGCTCGTGCGGATCACTAGGGAGTTCGACGCCCCGCCGGACAAGGTGTTCCGGGCGCACACCGACCCCGAGCTCGTCGCCCAATGGCTCGGCCCCCGCCGCCATGAGATGCGAGTCGACCACTACGACTGCCGCACCGGTGGCTCGTATCGCTATGTGCACCTCAGCGACGGCAACGAGTTCGGCTTCTACGGCTGCTTCCACGAGGTGCGGGCCTCGGAGCGAATTGTTCAAACATTCACCTTCGAGGGGCTTCCTGACGGCGTGGCCCTCGAGCGCCTGGTGTTCGAAAACCTCGGCAACGGTCGCACCCGGCTCACGGCGACCTCACTGGTTGACACCTTCGAGGGTCGGGACGCCTTCGTCGCCAGCGGCATGGAGGACGGCGTCCGCGAGGGCTACGACCGCCTGGACGAGCTGCTCGCCGGCTGACGCGAGGCTGTCGTGATGGACAAGGCGGTTCGGGACTACGTCGACGCCATCGCTGCTGAGCGCCGACCGCTGTTCGACCGCATCCACCGGCTGGTGCTCGAGGCGCACCCC
>JACCZI010000030.1 GCA_013696015.1 Nocardioidaceae bacterium | reverse complement strand
GCGAACAACCGCACCTCTCCGAGCCGGGTTGCAATGTCGTCGCCCATTTGGCCACCTCCTGCGGGTCAGCTCACCTTAGAGGGCAGGGTCATTCAACCGCCAGAGCGCTCTGCAGCTACCGCCCCGTGCCGATCGCTAGCGTCGGGTTCGCGTGGCTGCCTTGGTCGCCGGCCGCCACGCCGACGACAGCCGACCTCGTCCAACGGGGCGATCAGCGTCACGACACGACCAACCCGCAGCTGGTCACCCGGATACCCGATCAGCGGCGTGTTCGCTGGTTGAGGGGACGGGGTAGCGTCGGGCGCGCATCAGCCCGCCAGTGCAGCGAGGAGATTCGATGAGCCTGGACCGCCCGGTCAGCCCGAACCCGTACGACCTGCTCCCCCGCGTCGACGCATTCTCGGTGACCAGCGACGACATCACCGACGGCGAACCGCTGAAAGACGCCCATGTCGCGGACAAGGGAAACACGTCGCCGCACCTGCGTTGGGAAGGCTTCCCAGCGGCGACGAGGAGCTTCGTGGTCACCTGCTTCGACCCCGACGCGCCAACGCCGAGCGGTTTCTGGCACTGGGTGCTTGTGGACCTACCCGCCGGCGTGACGGAGCTCCCGGCGGGCATCGGCTCGGGTGGCGACCTACCCGGTGACGCCTTCCACGTGCGCAACGACAACGGCACCAGCGACTTCGCCGGGGCGGCCCCGCCGGAGGGGGACCAGGTGCACCGCTACTTCTACGTCGTACACGCGGTCTCGGAGGACTCTCTCGGCGTCGACCGCGACGCGACACCTGCGGCTGCCTCCTTCAACCTTGCGTTCAAGACGCTGGCCCGCGCGACGGTGGTCGGGACTCATCAGGCCTGAGCCCTTGTGCCCAACCACCCTGCGACGATCCGAGACTTATGGTGACGGTGGTGGCGTCATAAGTCTCGGATCGTGGGGGGAGGGATGGGGAGGATGGTGCCCAACCCTGTGACGACCTTGTGACGATCCGAGACTTGTGACGCCTCGGGTCGGTCTCTATGCGGCCGTGGCGACGCGGGGGTTCCGGCGCTACTCGACCTACCGGGCGGCGACGCTGGCCGGGATCTTCACCAACACCGTGTTCGGCGTGATCATCGCCTACAGCTTCATAGCGCTGTGGGACCAGCGTCCGAGCCTCGGCGGGTACGGACAGGCGCAGGCGCTGACGTTCGTCTGGGTCGCGCAGGCGCTGATCATGCCGGTGGGCCTGTTCAGCGGCGGCATCGTGGACGAGCTGTCCGACCGGGTCCGCTCCGGCGCCGTCGCGATCGACCTGCACCGGCCCATCCCACTGCTGTGGTGGCGGTTCGCCGAGGACGCCGGCCGCGCGGCCTACCACTTCCTCACCCGTGGCCTCGCGCCGGTGCTGGTCGGCTCGCTGCTGTTCGACCTCGCCTGGCCACAGCGGGTCTCGACCTACGGCGTGTTCCTGATCGCCGTGGCGCTGGCCATCGGTGTGGGGTTCGGGATCCGCTTCCTGCTGGGGCTGCTGGCGTTCTGGGTGATCGACGTGCGCGGCTTCGTGGTGATGCTGACGATCACCCAGGTGTTCTTCTCCGGGATGGTGCTCCCGCTCGTCGTGTTCCCGGACGCGTTGCGCACGTTGGCCGAGGCGCTCCCGTTCCGCTGCCTGGTGCAGATCCCCGCTGACGTGCTGCTGCACGAGGACACCGGCACCACCGTGCTGCCCCTGCTGGGCATCCAGCTGCTCTGGCTCGTCGCGCTACTCGTAGCCGGACACCTGCTGACCGGCGCGGCGGTGCGCAAGGTGGTGGTCCAGGGTGGCTAGCTCACTGCGGGCGTACGGGCTGATCGCGGGCGCCTGGGTCCGGGCGAGCATGACCTACCGCGCGTCCTTCGTGGCGATGACGGTCGGCCAGGCGCTGATCACGCTCATCGACTTCGCCGCGATCGCGATCATGTTCAGCCACATCGACGAGCTCGGCGGCTTCACGCTCGGCGAGGTCGCGCTTCTTTATGGCATGTCCGGCTTCGCCCTCGGCGCCGCCGACCTGCTCATGGGCAACACCGAGCAGCTGGGGCGGCGCGTCCGTGACGGCTCCTTCGACGCGATGCTGGTGCGCCCGGTGGCGCCGCTGGTGCAGATCGCCGCCGACCAGTTCGCGCTGCGCCGGGTCGGCCGCATCACCCAAGCAGTCGCCGTTCTCGGCTGGGGACTGGCGGCCAGCAACATCGACTGGTCGGTTCCCAAGGTGCTGGTGCTGCTGGCGACCCTGGTCAGCGGCTCGGTCATCTTCTGCGCCGTGTTCGTGCTGGGCGGCGCCTTTCAGGTGCTGGCCGGTGACGCGACCGAGGTCATGAACGCGTTCACGTACGGCGGCAATACGTTGACGCAGTTCCCGCTGTCGATCTATCCCGCCGAGGTGGTCCGCAGCGTCACGTTCATCGTGCCCCTGGCATTCGTGAACTGGTACCCCGCCTTGTACCTGCTCGACGTTGAGGACCCGTTCGGCCTGCCGAGCGCGCTGCAGTACGCCTCTCCCGTCGCGGCGGTGCTGGCCGCGGCTGCCGCGGCCGTGGCCTGGCGGGCCGGGGTCCGCCGCTACCGCAGCACGGGGAGCTGACGTGGCGGTCATCGAGGTCACAGACCTGCGGCGCACGTTCGTCGTGCGCAGCAAGGGTGGCCGGCTGCGCCGGGAGCGGCGGGAGGTCGTCGCCGTCGACGGGGTGAGCTTCGGCATCGACGCCGGCGAGGTGGTGGGCTTCATCGGCCCCAACGGCGCCGGCAAGTCGACCACGATCAAGATGCTGACCGGCATCCTGGTCCCCACCTCCGGACGGCTGCACGTCGATGGCCTGGACCCGTCGCGGCGGCGCACCGAGCTGGCCCGGCGCATCGGCGTCGTCTTCGGCCACCGCTCCGGGCTGTGGTGGGACCTACCGCTGCGCGACTCGTTCGCGCTGCTGGCCCGCATCTACGACGTCCCCCGCGACCGCTACCGGACCAACCTGGCGACGCTCGTCGAGCTGCTCGACCTCGCCCCGCTGCTCGACGTCCCGGTGCGCCAGCTCTCGCTCGGGCAGCGGATGCGCGGCGACATCGCCGCGGCCTTGCTCCACGACCCGCCGATTCTGTACCTCGACGAGCCAACCATCGGGCTCGACCTCATCAGCAAGGCCCGGCTGCGCGACTTCCTGCGGGATCTCAACGCCGAGCGAGGCACCACGATCATGCTCACCACGCACGACCTCGTCGACATCGAGCACATCTGCCGCCGGGTGATGGTGATCGACGCCGGGCGACTGGTCTTCGACGGTGACCTCACCGCGCTGCAGCGGGTCGGCGGCGCCACCCGCACCGTCGTCGTCGACCTCGAGACGCAGCTCGAACCGGTGCGGGTGCCCGGGACGACGGTCACCCGGGTCGAGGGACCACGACAGTGGCTGTCGTTCCCCGCGCACTCCAGCGCTGCGCCGATCGTCAGCGCGCTCGCCGCCGCGTACGACGTCGTGGACCTCTCCATCCAGGAGCCGGCGATCGAGGACGTCATCCGGCTGCTGTACGCAGCCGGCTGACGAGCATCTGGGAGCCGCTGGACGTGACAACTGTCGGGGGCCGGTGCGAGGGTAGGAATGCCACTACTAGAGGAGGACCGATGCCCACCCGCGACACCGCTTGGCCCAACGGAACCCCCTGCTGGGTCGACTACACCGCATCCGACGTCGACGCAGTCAAGGCGTTCTACTCGGACGTCCTCGGCTGGACCTACACCGGGGGCGAGCCCGAGTACGGCGGCTACCTGACCTGCCTGACCTCAGACCGCGCGGCAGCGGGCATCGGCCCGCAGCAAGACCCGTCCAACCCGCCTCAGTGGACGACGTACTTCGCAACCGACGACACCGACGCCGCCTGCGCCCGCATCACCGACGCCGGAGGAACCGTCGTCTTCCCACCCATGGACGTGGGCCCGATGGGCCGGATGGCGATCGCCGTGGACCCGCAGGGACAGTCCTTCGGTCTATGGCAGGCCGGCGAGGCCACCGGAGCGCAGATCTACAACGAGCCTGGCGCCCTGGTGTGGAACGACTCGGCGTGTGACGACCTCCAGGCGGCCCAGGCCTTCTACAGCGCGGTCTTCGGCTTCCGCTTCGACGAGGTCGAGGGCATGGGCGGGTACTCCACCTTCGCCACCGACGGGAACCCGTTGGGCGGGCTCGGCGGTCACCGGCCCGGCTCCCCGGAGGGCTGGACGTCGTGCTTCTCGGTGGCGTCGACCGACGCCACGGTTGCCGCAGTGGAGCAGGGCGGCGGAAAGATCTCGATGGCGCCGCAGGACACCCCCTACGGACGCTTCGCCGTCGTCGAGGACCCATGGGGCGCACCCTTCGCGGTGATGCAGGACCTCTCGGGCTGACCGATGATCCGTGGGGCAGACTGAGCCCCATGCTCGACCCACGACGAGACCGGCTCGCCGACGTGCTCGGCGAACCGTTCATCGCCGAGACGATCGAGCTGCCCGACGACTCAGAGGGCCGCGTGGTCGCCACGCTCGTGCACCGGCCCGCCGACACGACGGCGACCCGCGCCGTCCTCTACGTCCACGGCTTCTGCGACTACTTCTTCCAGGCCTCGGTGGCCGAGTTCTTCGGCGGACTCGGCTACGACTTCTACGCACTCGACCTGCGCAAGTACGGCCGGTCGTTGCTACCGCACCAGACGCCGAACTTCTGCCTCGACCTGGAGGAGTACGACGCCGAGCTCGACGCCGCGTACGACCTGATCACCGGCCGCGACGGCCATACCGAGGTCGTCGTCGTGGCGCACTCGACGGGTGGGCTGGTGGTCGCGCTGTGGTCGGACCGACGCCAGACGCAGGGACGGCGCACACCAAGCGCGTTCGTGCTCAACAGCCCGTGGCTGGACGTCCAGGGGTCGATGCTGTTGCGAACTGTCGGCACTCGGGCGCTCGAACAAGTCGGGGCACGCCGGCCGTACCAGGTGATCCCGCGCAGCGTCTCACCCGTGTACGTCGAGTCGCTGCACCGCGACCACCGGGGCGAGTGGGACTTCGACCTGGCGTGGAAGCCCGCCGACAGCTTCCCCGTGCGCGCCGGCTGGCTACGGGCGATCCGGCGCGGTCACCGCCGGTTGCACCAGGGTCTCGACGTTGGTGCGCCGGTGCTGGTGCTGACCTCGGCCCGGACGGTCTTCACGACCGCGTGGTCCGACGACATCACGGCCAGCGACGTGGTCCTTGACGTCAAGCTGATCGCGCGATGGGCTCCGCAGCTCGGTCGCCAAGTCACTATCGCCCGCATCGACGGCGCCATCCACGACGTGTACCTCTCCGCCCCGCCCGCACGTGAGCGGGCCTACGCACTCACGGGGCGCTGGTTGGCGGCGTTCGGCTGACCCGGCGCGAGGTCTGCAGGCGCATCGGGACGTGCGGGATCCCGTCCTCGAGGAACTCCGGACCGCTGGCGACGAAGCCGTGCCGCACGTACCAGTTCCGCAGATACACCTGCGCATCCAGCACCACGACGTCGCCGGCGCAGCGGCTCAGCGCAGCGGAGACCAACCGCGCCGCTAGCCCCCTGCCGCGGTGACCGCGCGCCACGCACACCCGGCCGATGCGCCGTGAACCGTCCAGCTCACTCAGCAGCCGCAGGTATCCCGCCACCTGCGCACCGTCATGCGCCAAGACGTGCTCAGTCGACGTTTCGGTGTCGTGGCCATCGAGCTCCGGGTACGGGCAGCGCTGCTCGACGACGAACACGTCGACGCGCAGTCGCAGCATCGAGTACAGCGTCGAGGTGTCGAGGTCTCCGAACCGGGTGACCTCGACGACCGGCTCCGGCATGGTCACGACGCTAGTCTGCGGTGATGCGATTCCCGAACCCGTTCGCTTGACCTGCCTCGTCGCTCGTGCCCCGATGGCGCTCCGGGCGCGTCGTCGCGTACGCAGCGCTGCAGGAGTGCATCCCGTACTTCCCGGTGTATGCAGTCCTCTTCGCTGACACCGGCCTGTCGACCAGCGAGATCTCGACGTTGTTCGTCATCTGGTCGGTGACGACGCTCGCGCTCGAGGTGCCGTCGGGCGCGTGGGCCGACGTCGTGTCCCGCCGGGTGCTGCTGGTGCTGGCAGCCGGGTTGTACGGCGGTTGCTTCGCCCTGTGGACACTGGTCCCGTCATACCCGGCGTTCGCCGGTGGCTTCGTGCTGTGGGGGCTGAGCAGCGCGATCACATCGGGTGCGTACGAGGCGTACGTCTTCGACCATCTTGCCGCCCGCGACGAGCTGGCGCGGTACCCGGGCGTGATCGCGCGCGGTCAGTCCGGCGGCCTGGTGCTGAACCTTGCGGCCACGGTCTCTGCCGCACCGTTGATCGAGCTGGGTGGCTTTCGTGCGGTCGGGTGGGCCAGCGTCGCGGTGTGCGCCGCGCTCACCTTGCTTGCGCTCTCCCTCGCGCCGGACGCCGCGCCGGCCATCGCGCCAGCCGAGCCGAGCGCGGGCTATCTGGTCGTGCTGCGGACCGGGGTCAGCTCGTCGTTGGGCGTTCCTGCGCTGCGCCGTGCCGTCCTGGTGGCGGCGCTGCTCCCCGGGTTCCTCGCGTTCGACGAGTACTTCCCACTGCTCGCCGTCGAACTCGGCGCGCGGTCCAGCGTGATTCCCGTGCTCATCGCCATCACGGTGGCAGCGCAGGCGCTGGGCGCCGCGATGGCATCACGTGTGTCTCAGGGCGCGCTGGCACCCAGCGTCGCCGGTGCCGGGGTGGCGATCGCGGTCGGTGCCCTGGCGGGAGAATCGTACGGGTTCGTCGGGATCGCCGTCGGCTACGGGCTGCTGCAGATGGCGATCGTCGTGGCGCAGATCAGGTTGCAGCACGCCATCACCACGTCGGCTCGGGCCACCGTCACCTCGGTCGCGGGTTTGCTCTCCGAGCTGGGTGCCGTGGTGGTCTACGGCGCGTTCGCGTTCGGCTCACAGGCCGCCGCGCTGAGCGTGCTGGTCGCGGCGCTGGCGGCGATGCTGACCGCGTCGGCAGTGCTGGTCCACCACTGGCGCGGGCAGCCCCTGGGCTTTGCGACGATCCGAGACTTATGACGGCCCTTGGCCGCGTCATTGACAGCAGATGTCAGGCGAGCAGCCGCCAGATCGCGACCACGCCGACGACGACGATGAAGACTCGGAAGGCGACCGGAGGCAACCGGCGCCCGACGGTGGCACCGATCTGGCCGCCCACGCTGGCCCCCAAGGCGATGAGCCCCACAACGGCCCAGTCCGGGTCGGCGATAACGACGAAGACGACGGCGGCCACGCCGTTGACGAGCAGCGCCAGCACGTTCTTGACCGCATTTACCCGCTGCAGGTGAGCGTCGAGCAGCAGGCCCATGATGGCGATCAACAGGACGCCTTGCGCGGCGCCGAAGTAGCCGCCGTAGACGCCGGTCAGGAAGATCAGAACGACCACTAGCACCGAGCCGTGCGGCGGTCGTTCTTCGCGGCCATCTCGGCCGAGCAGACGGGTCAGCCACGGCTGCACTGCCACGAGCACGCAGCCGACCCCGATCAAAGCGGGAACGATGGCGTCGAAGGCGTCGTCCGGCAGCACCAGCAGCAGCACCGCGCCGACCAGGCCACCGGCCGTCGCCGCCGGCGCCAGGCGCAGCAACCGGGACCGCTGGCCGCTCAGCTCGCGGCGATAGCCGACGGCTCCCGACAGCGATCCCGGCACGAGGCCGATCGTGTTGGACACGTTGGCGGCGACCGGGTCGAGTCCGATGGCGAGCAGGGTCGGGAACGTGATCAGGGTGCCTGAGCCCACGACGGTGTTGATGGTGCCGGCCGCCAGGCCCGCGGCGAGGACCAGGAATGCCTCGCCCAGACTCACGCAGACGGCGCGCCCGGTGGCTGCGGCACGACCGGCTCCTCCGGCGGTGCCGCCACCGCTCGGCGGGTGTCGGACGGCGCGGCCTTCTCGGCCGACGCGATGGCGGCCGCCACCTCGGCATGCGCTGCGGTCAGCGTC
>JACCZI010000018.1 GCA_013696015.1 Nocardioidaceae bacterium | reverse complement strand
GTCTCGACGGTCCTCGACGCTTCGGCAAGACCTCACTGCTGCTCGCTCACGCGGCGAACCTGCGGGGGACCGGGTGGCGGACCGTCCATGTCGACCTATACGGGGTCGCCTCGCTTGCGGAGGTCTGCGGCCGGCTCGCCTCGGCGTACTCCCGCAGTGGCGACGTCCGGCTGCGCGCCCACGTCGAGGCGTTGTCGTCGCGGCTCGGTCTGTCGCTCAGCGTCGGTGGTCTGGGGGTCTCGTTGAGTCCGCGCCATCAGGTGGCGCCGCCGGACATGGTGCAGACAGCGGTCAGCGAGCTGTTGGACTTGCCGCGGGTCGCCTTCGAGCGGGACCACCGGCCCACGCTCGTCGTGTTCGACGAGTTCCAGGACCTCCTCGGCGCCGGGAGCGGGCTGGACGGATTGCTGCGCTCACATGTGCAGTACCACGGCGAGGCAGCGGTCTACGTGTACGCGGGCTCTCACCCTTCGTTGATGCGGCGCCTGTTCGCGGAGCGGGAACGACCGATGTACGGGCAGGCAGAACCCATGGAGCTGGGGCTGCTGCCCCGGGAGGAGGTGCTGATCGAGCTGGCCGAACGTTTCGCGAGCCTCGGCCAGGACCCGGTCGGTGCCTTGGAGCCGCTGGTGGATATCGCGGCCGGGCATCCGCAGCGCACCATGCTGCTGGCGCACCTGCTGCACCGCGAGCTGACCGCCCGAGACGCCGGATGGTCCACGTCGGACATCGGACCCGACCTGACGGGCATCGCCCTCTCCGATGCTGTCGTCGCTGCGGCGTTGAACCAGACCAACGAGGCCCACCAGGCCGTGTGGGACAGCCTGTCGGCCGGCAAGAAGGGGGTGCTGGTGGTGCTTGCCGCCGGCGCCGCGCCGACCGGCACCCGGGCTGCCGCGGCGTACGGCCTGGCCCGAGCGACCCTGCAGTCGGCGCTGCACGACCTCGGCCGGGCCGGGCAACACCTGGTGCGCGACGGGAACCGGTGGTGCTTTGTCGACCCGCTGCTGCGGCTGTGGGTCAACCGGCGCGGCCAGGGTGTGTCCGACCCCTCAGCTGGGTCGTGAGCGCGGCGATGACTTCGCGGTGTGCCCCGGATCGCGCTCGACGACTCCGTCGAGCGCCTCGTCGATCGCCCGCAGGACGTCGTCGTCGAGCCGGGCATCGGCAGCCTTGACGTTCTCGGTCACCTGTTCTGGCCGGGTGGCCCCGATGATCGCCGCGGAGACGTTGGGATTCTGCAAGACCCAGGCGACGGCCAGCTGGGCCATCGACAGACCGGCCTGCTCGGCGATCGGGCCCAGTGCGGCTACCGCCTCGAGCACATCGTCGCGCAACCAGCGCTGGACCATGTCGGCGCCGCCCTTGTCGTCGGTGGCGCGTGACCCTGGCGGATGCGGCTGTCCGGGCCGGTACTTGCCGGTGAGCACGCCCTGCGCGATCGGCGACCAGACCACCTGGCCGATACCGAGCTCCTCGCACGTCGGTACCACCTCGGCCTCAATCACGCGCCAGAGCATCGAGTACTGCGGCTGGTTGGAGACGAACGGCACGTGCAGGTCACGCGCCAGCTCATGTCCGGCCCTCAGCTGCTCGGCGGTCCACTCCGAGACGCCGATGTAGTGCGCCCTTCCCGAGTGCACCACATCGGCGAACGCCTCCATCGTCTCCTCGAGCGGCGTCTCGTGGTCGTAGCGGTGCGCCTGGTACAGGTCGACGTGGTCGGTCTGCAGCCGGCGCAGTGACGCGTCGATCGACTCGCGGATGTGCTTGCGAGACAGTCCGGAGTCGTTCGGGCCACCCGGACCTGTGGGGAAGAACACCTTTGTGCAGATCTCGACCGACTCACGCCGGACGCCCTCGAGGGCCCGGCCCAACACGGTCTCGGCGGCGGTGTCGGCATAGACGTCGGCGGTGTCGAACGTCGTGATGCCGTCATCGAGTGCCTGGCGTACGCAGGCCTTGGCCGCGTCTTCCTCGACCTGCGAGCCGTGCGTCAGCCAGTTGCCGTACGCGATCGCCGAGACTTTCAGACCACTGGAACCTAACTGGCGGAACTCCATGCGGTGACCCTACGGTGCGCTGCCCGGCTGCGCAGCGTGCGTGCCCGCGGACTTGTCAGCGCCGTCCGCCCAACCTGCCGCAGGCGTTATCTCACAACGCTGACAACTTCGGTGGGACCGGTCGGTCGATGAAGTTTCGACCACCGGCGATTTAACTTCGTCATCAGGCGCCCCAGAAGTTATTGCCACGGTTCCACGGTGGGTCGAGATGACGCCGGTCAGTAGCGTTCGGGCAGTGCTGCGCCTCGCTCGACCTGCGGCTTCGGCAACCGGAACCGGCGCAACTGGCTGCTGCGCAGCACCGTGTAGCCGACAGCGCCGCGCCGGTTCTCGCCGGGGAAGCGCTTCGCGAGCTCCCGGCGGGTCTTGAACACCAGGTAGATCGTGTCGAGGACGGTGCCGACGATCGTGGTGAGCCACAAGAACAGCTGCGCGTACCCCGACGCCGGCGTGCGCACGAAGCCGAGCACGAGGATGACGATCAGCAGCGGGAGCAGGTACTCCGCGACGTTGCGGCGTGCGTCGACCAGATCCCGGCAGAAGCGCCGTACCTTGCCCCGGTCACGCTTCGGCAGGTTCGCCTCGCTGCCGCTCTTCAGTGCCGAGTGCGTCTTCTGCCGTGCCTCGTACCGCTTCTGTCGCATCCGCTTGGCAGCTTCCTTGCGGTCCTTCGGCGGCGTGAGACGCTGCTTGCGAGCCACCTCCGCTTCCTTGCGCCGGGGCGTGGGTCGCCCCTTCGCCTCCTGACCCTGGAGCCGCTGCATCTCCTCCGCCGTCGGTGCGGCGTCGGTGGCGACTACATCGTCTTTGGCGGAGCGGCGTCGGAACACGAAGCTGCCTTGCTGTCGGCGTACAGGTGGCTGGCAGTCGCCAGGGTACCGGCGCTTCGGCGCGTCCTCGGTCTCGTCGCCGTCGTATGCGGGGCCTAAGGTGGGGCCATGACCATGATGAAGCGGATGAGCATGATCTTCCGGGCGAAGGCCAACAAGGCGATCGACCGTGCCGAAGATCCTCGCGAGACGCTCGACTACAGCTATCAAAGGCAGCTCGAGCTGCTGCAAAAGGTTCGCCGCGGTGTTGCCGACGTGGCGACCAGTCGCAAGCGCGTGGAGCTGCAGATCGCCCAGATGCAGCAGCAGGGCGACAAGCTGAAGGGACAGGCGCAGAAGGCGCTGGGCTCCGGTCGTGAGGATCTCGCCCGGGAGGCGCTGACTCGACGCTCTGGGCTCGACCAGCAGCTGTCCGACCTGCACGCGCAACACGCGTCGCTGCAGGGTGAGGAGGAGAAGCTGACGTTGGCGTCCCAGCGGCTGCAGGCCAAGGTCGAGTCGTTCCGGACGCGCAAGGAGACGATCAAGGCGACCTATACCGCGGCCGAGGCACAGACCCGCATCAACGAGGCGTTCTCCGGCATCTCCGAGGAGATGGGCGACGTCGGGCTGGCGGTTCAACGCGCCGAGGACAAGACCGCGCAGATGCAGGCGCGTGCCGGCGCGATCGACGAGCTGATCGCATCGGGTGCGCTCGACGACGCCAGTGGCCAGCCGAACGACGACATCTCCCGCGAGCTCGACGCGCTGTCAGCGGGCTCGGACGTGGAGTCCGAGTTGGCGTCGATGAAGGCGGAGATTGGCGCGGGCTCGGCCCCGAAACAGCTTGAGGGGCAGGCCGATCCGCAGTCTGCCGAGCACGCCACTTCGTCCGAGCACCAGCGTGAAGAACGATGATGATCGTCCGGATCATGGCCGAGGGACAGTTCGAGATCGACGACGAGCAGCTCGGGCGCCTCAACGTACTCGACAGGTCCGTCGAGGCGGCAATCGAGCAGGGCGACGAGCCGGAGTTCTGTTCGGCGCTCGAGGCCCTGCTGAAGGCGGTGCGCCAGGAGGGTCGGCCGGTACCCGACGACGCCCTCGTCGACTCCGACCTCATCCTGCCTCCAGCCGACGCGTCCCTCGAGGAGGTACGCGGGCTGCTCGGCGACGAAGGGCTGATCCCCGAGCCGATCTGAGGCCCGCCGGAACAACGCCTTGCGACCGCTCGTTTCAGGCAGTGAACGGCCCACTGAACGGCGAGGTGATCTGGTGGCACACACTCGGTTCCGCAGCGATCCGGGTCTGACAGCGCGCATGGGTCTGGTCGGCTTCTTACTGGCCGTCCTGTACCTGGGCTTCGGGGCGTACCTGGTGTACGCGAGCGGCTCGATCGCGCTGGGCGCGATCATCGTGGTTGGGCTGGCGTTCGCGCAGTGGTACTTCTCGGACAAGATGGCGCTGGCCTCCATGCGAGCCCGCATCGTGACGCCGGAGCAGGCGCCGGAGCTGCACGGAATGATCGACCGCCTCGTCGCTCTGGCGGACATGCCGAAGCCTCGGGTGGCAATCGCCGACACGGATCTGCCCAACGCCTTCGCGGCCGGTCGCTCACCCGATCACGCCGTCGTCTGCGTCACGACCGGCATCCTGCGGCGCCTTGACTCCGACGAGCTGGAAGGCGTCCTGAGCCACGAGCTCGCCCACGTGGCGAACCGTGATGTCGCGGTCATGACGGTGGCGTCCGCGCTGGGCCTGCTCGCCGGTTTCATCACTCGTTGGGGGCTCTACTTCGGCGGCGGCCGCAGTCGTGACCGCAATGGCGCGGCCGCGTTCCTGGTCATCTGGCTGGTCAGCATCCTGGTGTACGTCATCAGTTTCCTGCTGACCCGGGCGCTGTCTCGCTATCGCGAGCTGTCGGCTGATCGCGGCGGCGCCTATCTGACCGGCAAGCCGTCGGCGCTCGCGTCGGCGCTGACCAAGATCACCGGCGACATGGCTCGCATCCCGACCCGCGACCTTCGTGCCGCCGAGTCGATGAACGCCTTCTTCTTCGCACCGGCGATCCGGGGGGCGTCGTTCTCGACGCTGATCGCGACTCACCCACCGATCGAGAAGCGGCTCGAGCAGCTGGCCAAGGTGTCGGCGGAGCTCGGGCGACCGCTGTGACGTTCCTCGACGCCCTGCTCGGGCGGTCCAAGCCCGTCCAGGCGAACCTCGACGCGTTGTTCGCGATCCCGCAGGCCGCCTTGACGTTGCAGGCAGGCGGTGGTTTCACCCCGACCGGGGTGGGGGCCGTGTGCTATCGAGCCAACGAGGGCGCGGCGTTCGCCACGCTTCAGGGCGATGTCCAGCAGCTGCTCGATGCGGACGGTGGGCCGGCCGTCGAGCGCTCGGAGGACTCGTACGGCTTCACCTGGCTGCTGTGTCGGCAGGACCCTGATGACCTTTCGGCTCTGGTGACCGAGTTGCACACGGTGAACCGGACTCTTGAGGACAATGGATTCGGGCCCTCCTTGCTGTGCTCCCAGGTCGGCTTCGTCGGCCCCGACGGGCGCACGCTGGGTGTCGTCTACCTGTACAAGCGTGGCTCGTTCTACCCGTTCGCGCCGCTAGCCGACGAGCGGCGGGACAACGCGCTTGAGCTGCAGGTGCGCGGCCTGGTCGCCGGTGACCTCCCGATCGAGAAAGAGATGGGCCGTTGGCTGGCCCTGTGGGGCGCTCCCGGCCTGACCTGACCTGTCCACAACCCGTCCACCCCCCTTCGTGGGAAGGGGGGTGCGGTGGTCACAGGAAGTGGGCGGAGGGCAGGTACGGGGTGGGCGGGCGCATGTGGCGCAGGCAGACGTACCCCTCGTTGCGCACCGTCAATCCGGCTGCCAACGCGATGTCGACCGCCCACTCCTGCTCGGCGGTGACGTCGCCGAACGAGATGGGCGACGCCGGGTCGGCGCGCGCCAGCGCCTCCCACAGCAGCCGACTGGCGACTCGCCGGTTGGTCGCAGCCAGGACGTGAGGAGAGCCGTCGGTCTCGACGAAGCAGTAGCCTGAGCCGGTGAGCTGGTCGCAGACCAGCAGCGTCGACCGGTTCAGCAGCACCTCGAAGTCCGGACCGTGCGCAGCGCCACGCACCTGCCGGTCGACCGAGTTGCACAGGTCGAGATCGCCGGCGGAACCCTCGCGGACCCCCTCGCTCACCGGCAGCAGACTCCGGTCGACCTGACCGGTCAGCAGCATCGCCGGATACAAGGTGAAACCC
The DNA here is from genome assembly GCA_013696015.1 of Nocardioidaceae bacterium. Taxonomy (GTDB): domain Bacteria; phylum Actinomycetota; class Actinomycetes; order Propionibacteriales; family Nocardioidaceae; genus JACCYJ01. The sequence goes on along the minus strand of JACCZI010000018.1, from coordinate 4,005 downwards.
GCACTCCGGTAACGGCGGGCGGCCCGCGGGTCGTGCGAGGAGCAGATGAAACCGCGCAGGCAGCCGGCGCCGTACGCCACGGCCACCTCGAGCAGCGCCTTGCCGATCCCGGCGCCCTGCAGTCGGGGCAGCACCCCGTACGACGACAAGCCCCACAGGCTCTCGCGGCGCAGCGCCATCGTCACCCCGACGACGTGTCCCTCGTCTTCCGCGACCCAGCAACCGCCGGCGTCGTGCCGCAGCAGGTGCTCTGCGCGGTCCCGCCAGCGGCGGGCGCGAGCGGTCGAGCGGCGTGGCAGGGGCATGCCCGGGCGGTCTTCGAGCGCAGCGAACGCCAGGTCCGTCACACTCTCGGCGACGGTCACGTCCCCGGTACGCATCGGCCGGATCAGCACCCGGTCACCGTAGTCGCGACAAGATGGCCCGGTGCGTGTTGTCGTCGCCCCGGACAAGTTCGCCGGCACCCTGCGTGCTGCCGAGGCTGCCGCGGCGATCCGAGAGGGGTGGCTCCGCCGGTCCCCGGCGGACGAGCTGGTGTCCGCTCCGATGTCCGACGGTGGGCCCGGCTTCATCGACGTGCTCCATGCCGTACGCGGTGGTGAGCTGCTCGCCGTCACGGTTGCCGGACCGCACCACGACCCCACGCCCGCGACCGTGCTGCTGGAGGGTCGAACCGCTTTCATCGAGTCGGCCCAGGCCTGCGGGCTGCACCTGGTCCCGCAGGCGGGCCGGGATCCAGAAGGCGCCGCCACGGTCGGTGTCGGCGAGCTCGTGGCCGCGGCCGTAGCCGCTGGAGCGAAGCGGATCGTCGTCGGTCTGGGCGGCAGCGGCACCAACGATGCCGGGGCGGGATTCCTGTGGGCGCTCGGCGCCCGCGCCGACGCCGATCTGCGCAGCGGAGCGCGCGGCCTGTCCGGTGTCACGAGGGTGGATCTCGGCGCGACCCGCCAGCGGATGTCGGGAGTCGAGCTGGTAGCGGCCACCGACGTCGACAACGGGTTGCTCGGAATGTTCGGTGCGACCAAGGTCTACGGCCCACAGAAGGGGCTGCCGCAGGAGCGGGTCGCCGACGTCGACGCCTCGCTCGGGTCCTTTGCTGCCGCGACGCTCGGGCCCGGCGTGCAGCAGCGCAGGCTCGCGGACGCAGCCGGTGCCGGCGCGGCCGGTGGCCTGGGCTTTGCCCTGCTGCTGCTGGGAGCGTCGCTACAACCCGGTGTCGAGCTGGTGGCCAAGGCCGTCGGACTGCTCCCGGCGGCGCGCGGCGCCGATCTGGTGGTCACTGGCGAAGGCGCCTTCGACGTCTCCTCACGCGCCGGGAAGGTGGTCGCGGGTGTCGCCGCCGTCGCAGCCGAGGCGGTGCGGCCCTGCATCGTGCTGGCCGGCGAGGTTCTCATGGGCGCCCGAGAGATGCGCACGATCGGAGTCGAGTCGGCGTACGCCATGGTCGACCTCGTGGGCCGCGAGCGGGCCCTGGCCGACCCGGCGGACAGCCTCGCGGTGCTCGCCGAACGGGCGGCACGGACCTGGTCCCACTGACCCGGACGGTCGACGTGACCCCGAAGGCCGCTGTGCGATGATGGGAATGAACGCTGGCCGGGTGCGTTGAAGGCTAGTGCGGAAGTACCGACCCACGGGAGACGGCAGACATGACGGTTCAAGGCGAGACGGTTCAGGGCGACGCCCCCGCTGCGACGGACGGCGTGGTGATCACCGACACCGCTGCGAGCAAGGTCAAGAGCCTGCTCGAGCAGGAGGGTCGTGACGACCTGCGACTGCGCATCGCCGTGCAGCCGGGCGGCTGCTCGGGCCTGCGCTACCAGCTCTTCTTCGACGAGCGGAACCTCGACGGCGACGCCGTCCGCGACTTCGGCGGGGTGGCCGTCGTCACGGACCGGATGAGCCAGCCCTACCTGGCCGGCGCGACGATCGACTTCGTCGACACCATCGAGAAGCAGGGCTTCACGATCGACAACCCCAACGCCGGTGGCTCGTGCGCCTGCGGGGATTCGTTCCACTGAGCCGTCCCTTGGGCAGTCCCTTGGGCAGCTCCCGCCCCTGACGACAGCAACGTAGACGGAACACCGTGGCCATCGCCGTGACCGGGTCGATCGCGACCGATCACCTCATGCAGTTCCCCGGCAGGTTCGCAGACTCCCTGGTCGTCGACCAGCTCGACAAGATTGCGCTGTCGTTCCTCGTCGAGGACCTTGAAGTACGCCGCGGCGGCTGCGCTGCCAACATCGCCTTCGGCCTCGGGTCCCTCGGCCAGCGCCCGGTCCTCGTGGGTGCGGTGGGTGAGGACTTCGTCGACTACCGCTCCTGGCTCGAGCGCCACGGTGTCGACTGCTCTGGTGTCCACGTCTCCCTGACGCAGCACACCGCCCGCTTCATCTGCACCACCGACTCCACCATGGCTCAGATCGCGTCCTTCTACGCCGGCGCGATGAGTGAGGCGCGCAGCATCGAGCTGGCCCCGATCGCCGCACGACGCGGCGGGCTCGAGCTCGTCGTCGTCAGCCCCAACGACCCTGCCGCGATGCTGCGCCACACCGAGGAGTGCCGCAGTAGGGGCTACCCGTTCGCGGCGGACCCCTCGCAGCAGCTGGCGTGGGCCGACGGCGAGTTCATCCGCTCGACCATCGACGGCGCCGCGTACCTCTTCAGCAATGGGTACGAGGCCGCGCTGACCGAGCAAAAGACGGGCTGGTCCGCCGCGCAGATCCTGGGACGCGTCGGGACCCGGGTGATCACGCACGGAGCCGATGGGGTGCTCCTGCACCGCACGGGACAGCCGGACATCGACGTGCCCGCGGTGGCGGGGGTGACACCGGTGGACCCGACGGGTGTCGGTGACGGCTTTCGGGCCGGCTTCATCGCGGCGGTGAGTGCCGGCCTCGAGCCGCGCCGGGCCGCGGAGGTGGGCTGTGCGCTCGCGGCGTCCGTCGTCGAGACGACGGGCCCGCAGGAGTACGTCGTGTCCCGCGCCGCGTTCCTGACCCGGGTCGGCTCCGCGTACGGGTCCGACTCTGCCGACGCGGTCGCTGGTCGACTGCGTTTCCGCAGGCCCTGAGTCGTCCGCGAGAGAGCACCTGACCGGCGTGGACGGCGGTCGCTGGAGTAGGGTTTCTCGCACGGCGCAACGGACGAGGAAGGCACGCCTGGTGGGTTCAGACCGCACTGCTCGGGCAGGTGAGCGGCGCCTCTGGCGCCAGCGGACGGGCATGGTGCTGTTGCTGCCGTTCGTCGTCGCCAGCTGCTCCAGCGAGGACACGCGGCAGATCGAGCGACTGGCGCTGCCCGAGCCCGCGAGCGACCGCGCCAATGCGGTCACCGAGCTCTGGGGCGGCGCCTGGCTCGCGGCCGCCATCGTCGGAGTGTTCGTCTGGGGGCTGATCCTCTGGGCCGTGTTCCGCTACCGGCGGCGCGACGACGACGAGGTGCCCGTCCAGAACCGGTACAACCTGCCCATCGAGGTGCTCTACACGATCGCGCCGCTCATCGTGATCGCGGTGTTGTTCTTCTTCACGGTCGAGACCCAGCGTGAGGTGACAGCGGGCGCCTACCGGTCGACGCCGGACCTGACGGGCAGCGTCGATCCCGCCTCCACGACCGGGGACAGCCACCAGATCCGTGTCGTCGGGCAGAAGTGGGCCTGGACGTTCAGCTACATCGACGAGCCGGCGCTGGGCGGTGACACGTCCGTGTTCGACATCGGGACTCCGGCGGAGCTCACCAACCTGTACCTGCCGGTCAACGAGGAGGTGACGTTCACGCTGACGTCGCCCGACGTCATCCACTCGTTCTGGGTCCCGGAGTTCTACTTCAAGCTCGACGTGATACCAGGCAAGCAGAACAGCTTCACGCTGACCCCGACCCGGGAAGGCGTCTTCCGCGGGCGGTGCGCTGAGCTGTGCGGCGTCTACCACTCGCGGATGCTCTTCGACGTCCACATCGTCTCCCGCGCGGAGTACGACCAGCACCTCGCCGACCTGGAGGCAGCAGGAC